>NZ_JBNCAQ010000001.1:0-259747 GCF_049808595.1 Streptomyces aurantiaciflavus
ACCGCTTCCGTCGGCCGGCGCGAACCGTGGATCACACCCGCGGCTTCTCCCGCATCTCGTACGTCGCGATGACGTCGTCGACCTTGATGTCGTTGAAGTTGCCGAGGTTGATACCGCCCTCGAACCCTTCGCGGATCTCGGTGACGTCGTCCTTGAAGCGACGCAGGCCCTCGATGGTGAGGTTCTCCGCGATGACCTTGCCGTCGCGGACGAGGCGGGCCTTGGTGTTGCGCTTGACCTCGCCCGAGCGGATGAGGACACCGGCGATGTTGCCCAGCTTGGACGACTTGAAGACCTCGCGGATCTCCGCCGTACCGAGCTCGACCTCCTCGTACTCCGGCTTCAGCATGCCCTTCAGGGCCGCCTCGATCTCCTCGATCGCCTGGTAGATGACCGAGTAGTAGCGGACGTCCACACCCTCGCGCTCGGCCATCTGCTGCGCACGGCCGGCGGCACGCACGTTGAAGCCGATGACGATCGCGTCCGAGCCCATCGCCAGGTCGATGTCGGACTCCGTGACCGCACCGACGCCGCGGTGCAGGACGCGGATGTCGACCTCTTCGCCGACGTCCAGCTGGAGCAGGGAGGACTCGAGGGCCTCGACGGAACCAGAAGCGTCACCCTTGATGATCAGGTTCAGCTGCTGGACCTCGCCGGCCTTCAGAGCCGCGTCCAGGTTCTCCAGGGAGAACCTGCGCGTGCGCTTCGCGAAGGCCGCGTTGCGCTCGCGGGCCGCACGCTTCTCCGCGATCTGGCGGGCCGTACGGTCCTCCTCGACCACGAGGAAGTTGTCGCCCGCGCCCGGGACGTTGGTCAGGCCCAGGACCTGGACCGGCGTCGACGGGCCGGCCTCGGCCACGTTGTTGCCGTTGTCGTCGAGCATGGCGCGCACGCGACCGTAGGCGTCGCCCACGACCATCGTGTCGCCGACCCGCAGCGTGCCTCGCTGGACGAGGACCGTCGCCACGGCACCGCGGCCGCGGTCGAGACGGGACTCGATCGAGATGCCCTGCGCGTCCTGGTTCGGGTTGGCCCGCAGGTCGAGCGAGGCGTCGGCCGTGAGGATCACGGCCTCCAGCAGCGAGTCGATGTGCAGACCCTGCTTGGCGGAGATGTCGACGAACATCGTGTCGCCGCCGTACTCCTCGGCCACCAGGCCGTACTCGGTCAGCTGACCGCGCACCTTGGTCGGGTCGGCGCCCTCGACGTCGATCTTGTTGACCGCGACGACGATCGGGACGTCGGCCGCCTTGGCGTGGTTGAGCGCCTCGACCGTCTGCGGCATGACGCCGTCGTTGGCCGCGACGACCAGGATCGCGATGTCGGTCGACTTCGCACCACGGGCACGCATGGCGGTGAACGCCTCGTGGCCCGGGGTGTCGATGAAGGTGATCTTGCGCTCTTCGTCGTTGACCTCGGTCGCGACCTGGTAGGCACCGATGTGCTGGGTGATGCCACCGGCCTCGCCCGCGATGACGTTCGTCTTGCGGATGGCGTCGAGCAGGCGGGTCTTACCGTGGTCGACGTGACCCATGACGGTGACGACCGGCGGACGGACCACCAGGTCCTCGTCGTCGCCCTCGTCCTCGCCGAACTCGATGTCGAAGGACTCGAGCAGCTCGCGGTCCTCCTCCTCCGGGCTCACGATCTGAACCGTGTAGTTCATCTCGCCGGCGAGGAGTTCCAGCGTCTCGTCGGAGACGGACTGGGTCGCGGTGACCATCTCGCCGAGGTTCATCATGACCGCGACGAGGGACGCCGGGTTGGCGTTGATCTTCTCCGCGAAGTCGGTGAGCGACGCACCGCGCGACAGGCGAATGGTCTCGCCGTTGCCGCGAGGCAGCATCACGCCGCCGACCGACGGGGCCTGCATGGCCTCGTACTCCTGGCGCCTCTGCCGCTTCGACTTGCGACCGCGACGCGCGGGACCACCGGGACGACCGAAGGCGCCCTGCGTGCCACCACGGCCACCGGGACCACCCGGACGACCGCCGAAGCCGGGACGGCCACCGCCGCCACCGCCCGGACCGCCGGGACGACCGGCGAAGCCGCCGCCGCCACCGCCACCGGGACCGCCGGGACGACCGGCGAAGCCGCCGCCGCCACCGCCACCGGGACGACCGGCGAAGCCGCCGCCCGGACGACCGCCACCGCCACCGGGACGACCGCCGCCGCCGGGACCGCGGCCGCCGGGGCCGCCGCCGGGACGCGGGCCGGCAGCCGGACGCTGCGGCATCATGCCGGGGTTCGGACGGGGACCGCCGGGGCCGCCGCCGGGACGCGGAGCGCCGCCCTGCGGACGGGGCATGCCGGCCGGCGACGGACGCGAACCGCCCGGAGCCTGCGGACGCGGACCGCCGCCCTGGCCACCGGGGGCCTGGGGACGGGGACCGGCGCCGGGAGCGCCACCGGGGCCACCGGGACGCGGGCCGCCCTGCGGGCGCGGGGCCTGCGGACGGGCCATACCGGCGTTGCCGCCGGAGGTGAAGGGGTTGTTGCCCGGGCGCGGACCGGCCGGACGGGCACCCGGACGCGGCGCGCCGCCACCGGGACGCGGACCCTGCGCGGCGGCCGGGCGCGGAGCCTGACCACCCTGCTGGCCCTGACCGGGGGCGGGACGGCCACCGGGCTTGGGGGCGCCGGGGCGCGGACCCTGACCGGCGGGCTTCGGGGCGGCCGGGGCCGACGGCGGAGCGGTGAACTCCGGAGCGGCCGGGGCCGGACGCGGCGCGGGCCTGGGGCCCGGACGCGGGCCGGGAGCCGACGGCGCGGGGGCCGACGGAGCCGACGAGGCGGCCGGAGCCGCGGGGGCCGCCGGCGGCTGCGCCGCGGGGGGCTTGGGGGCGGCCGGCCGAGGAGCGGCCGGACCGGGACGAGCCGCCTGCGCCGGGGAGGGCGCGGCGGGCTTGGGGGCAGCCTTGCGCGGGGCGGGCTTGGCGGACTTGCCGCTGCCACCACCCTGGAAGGCGTCAGTCAGTTTGCGTACCACGGGCGCTTCGATGGTCGAAGACGCCGAACGGACGAATTCACCGAGTTCCTGGAGCTTGGCCATGACGACCTTGCTCTCCACGCCGAACTCCTTGGCGAGTTCGTATACCCGGACCTTAGCCACTTCGCTCCTTTTAGGTCCGGGTTGCGGCCGGACCGTCGCTACTTCATGGGCGTACTCATCGCGTACTCATCGAGTGCTCATCGCAATCTCGACCTACTTCCGACTCGCGAGGTACCAGGGCCGCGCGGGGGTTCCGCGCGACGCTTCTTACGGTGTTGCCTCTTCGGCAACTGTCATCTGCTCGACGTACTGACGCAACGCCTTTGTGTCGAGCGCTCCCGGGGCGCGCAACGCCCGTGTGAACGCCCGGCGGCGTACCGCCTGGTCGAGACAGACCGGGGCGAGGTGCACGTACGCACCCCGGCCGGGCAGCGTACCGCGAGGATCGGGGACGCAAGCGTCCTTGATCGCCACGATGCGCAGCAGCTCCGCCTTGGCCGCTCGCTCCCGGCACCCCACGCAGGTGCGTTCAGGGCATATTCGGGCATGCGTCCAGCCAGACACAGCTAAGTCTACCTCCCCAGACCGACCTCACCCCTTTGGGCCAGGATTCGAACAGTTGCCGTGCGAACACTGACGTGATCTCAGCGGCCTGCGGCTTGGATCTATTCCCCGCGCTGGTCGCCGGGGTGTTCGGTGTCCGGCCGGATGTCGATCCGCCAGCCGGTCAGACGGGCGGCGAGCCGGGCGTTCTGCCCTTCCTTGCCGATCGCCAGCGACAACTGGTAGTCCGGCACGGTCACGCGCGCGGAGCGGGCCGCCAGATCGACGACCTCCACCTTGGTCACCCGGGCGGGTGACAGCGCGTTGGCCACCATCTCCGCCGGGTCGTCCGACCAGTCGACGATGTCGATCTTCTCACCGTTCAGCTCGCCCATGACATTGCGCACACGGCCGCCCATGGGGCCGATGCAGGCGCCCTTGGCGTTCAGGCCCGAACGGGTGGAACGGACCGCGATCTTGGTGCGGTGGCCGGCCTCACGGGCGATGGCGGCGATCTCGACGGACCCGTCGGCGATCTCCGGCACCTCCAGCGCGAAGAGCTTCTTCACGAGGTTGGGATGGGTCCGGGAGAGGGTCACGGACGGGCCGCGGACACCCTTCGCCACCCGGACCACGTACGACCGCAGACGCAGGCCGTGCGAATACGTCTCGCCCGGGACCTGCTCCTGCACCGGGAGGATGGCCTCCAGCTTGCCGATGTCGACGAGCACGTTCTTCGGGTCGCGGCCCTGCTGGACCACACCGGTGACGATGTCGCCCTCGCGGCCCGCGTACTCGCCGAGCGTCGCGTCGTCCTCGGCGTCGCGCAGGCGCTGCAGGATCACCTGCTTGGCCGTGGTGGCGGCGATACGGCCGAAGCCGGACGGGGTGTCGTCGAACTCGCGGGGCTCCTGGCCCTCCTCGAGGTCCTCGGGGTCCTCCTTCGCCCACACGGTCACGTGACCGGTCTCCCGGTTGAGCTCCACGCGCGCGTGGCGGCGGCTTCCCTCGGTGCGGTGGTAGGCGATGAGGAGGGCCGACTCGATCGCCTCGACCAGCAGGTCGAAGGAAATCTCCTTCTCCCGTACCAAGCCCCGCAGGGCACTCATGTCGATGTCCACGGCTACGCCTCCTCCTCTTCCTTCATGTCCTTCTCGTCCTGCTTGTCCTTGCGGCTGAACTCGACCTGCACGCGGGCCTTGTCGATGTCGGCGAAGGCGAGTCTGCGGGTGGTGGGCTTGCGGCCCTTCACTCCGGGCACCTCGACGTCGAGGCCGTCGTCGTCCACGGTGAGGATGCGGGCGACGAGTTCGCCGCCCTCGTGGAGCTGGAACTTCACCAGGCGGTCCGCGGCCCGGACGTAGTGGCGGTGCTCGGTGAGGGAGCGTTCCGCGCCCGGGGTACCGACCTCGAGGGTGTACTCGCCCTGGCCCATCGCGTCCGTCTCGTCGAGCTTCGCCGAGAGCGCACGGCTCACATCGGCGATCCGGTCCAGGTCCGCACCGGTGTCGGAGTCGACGACGACGCGCAGCACGCGCTTGCGTCCGACGGAGTCCACGGCGATCTCTTCGAGATCGAGGCCCTGGGAGGTGACGAGCGGTTCCAGCAGTTCTCGCAGCCTCTCGCTCTGGGTGGTGCTCATCCGGGTGACTCCTCGGCCGCGTGTGCTGTTGTGGGATGGGTCGCGTGTCAGGTCAAAGGGTATCCGGTCGCGGGGTGTGTTGCCGTCCACCAAGCGGCCGGCGGGCGTCCGGCGAGCGGCCACCCGGGCACCCGGCGGTGCCGATGAGTGGTGCCCGGCAGGCGCGCGGGTACGGTGATCACGGGCGTGCCGCCCCGATCGGTATTTCTGTCGTACGAGTTCCCCGAGGACGTCTGCCGTGCCGTTCCCCCCGCCGTCGCGCACCCCCTCGGGGCCGCGCAGAAGAACCCTGCTCTCCTCGGCCGCCGGGGTCGCCCTGCTCGTGGGCTGCTCCTCGCGCGGCAACTCCGCCGAGGAGAGCGGTGAGGAGAGCCCGGGCGGCAGCCCGTCGGTCGCGGAGCGGGCACGCGCGCGTGCTGCCCGGGACAGCGCGGGGCTGGTGGAGCGGTACGACGCCGTCCTCGCCGTCCATCCGGCGCTGGCGACGCGGCTCACGCCGCTGCGGGCGGAGGTCGTGCGGCACGTGGCGGCGTTCGGGGGCGCCGGTTCCACGGCCAAACCCAAGGCCTCGCCCTCGTCTTCGGCTTCGGCCTCGCCGTCCGGCCCGGCTTCGGCTTCGCCTTCCGGCTCGGCCTCGGCTTCGGCTTCGGCCGATCCGTCCGCCCCGCCCGCCGCCGGCGCGGCAGGCGAGAAGGACGCCCTCAGCGGCCTCGCCGCCGCCGAGCGGGCGCTCGCCGACCGGCGGGTCGCGGCCCTGGTGGAGGTGCCGGGCGAGCTGGCGCGGCTGCTGGCCTCGGTGGCGGCGGCCGGTGCGGCACACGCGTACCTGCTGACGGAGGGGGCCCGATGAGCGAGAACCCGGTGAGCGAGAAGAAGAGCGGGGAACTGACGGCCCTCCAGGCGGCGCTGGCCGGCGAGCACGCGGCGGTGTACGGGTACGGCGTCGTCGGCGGGCGGATCCGCGAGGACCGGCGCGCGGAGGCACGGGCGGCGTACGACGCGCACCGTGCGCGCCGGGACGCGCTGGCGCGCGAGGTGCGCGCGCTGGGCGCCGAACCGGTCGTCGCGAGCGCCGCGTACGCGCTGCCGTTCGCGGTGCCGGACTCCGCCGCGGCGGTCCGGCTCGCGGCGGAGCTGGAGGAACGGGTGGCCGGGGTGTACTCCGACCTGGTGCGGGCGTCCGGTGACGCGCGGCGCCGGGAGGCCGCCGCGGCGCTGCGGGAGGCGGCGGTCCGGGCGGCGCGCTGGCGCGGCGGGAGCGTAGCCTTCCCTGGTCTCGCCGAGCGGGCCGGCACGGCCGCGGATCCGGCCGCCACCGGCGCCGGGCCTTCCGCCACGAAGGCGGGCTCGCCGACCCCGTCGGCATGACGGCAGAGGTGTAGAGGTACCGGGAGCAGAAGGGACGACGCGCGCATGGCTTTCGAACCGCCGCAGCGTCTGGTCAGGGCGCTCGGTGAGACGGCACCGGACGGTGACGACTGGTTGGCGAAGCTGCCGGAGACGGTCCGACGGGCCGTCGCGCTACGCGAGTTGACCGTCGAGCGGGTGCAGGCGCCGGGCGGGCGCAGCAGCCTGGTGGTGCTGGTGCGGTACGCCGACGGGACCCCGGCCGCGCTGAAGTTGGCCCCGCCCCGGTTCCGGCCGGAGGCGGAGCGGGCCGCGCTCGCGCACTGGGGCGGCCTGGGTGCCGTACTGCTGCTGGAGGGCCCCGTGACGGAAGGGGTGCTGGTGCTGGAGCGGCTGCATCCCGATGTGTCGGTGCGGTCGTTGCCGGAGGCGAAGGCGCTGCTGGAGGCGGCGGGGACGCTGCGGCGGCTGTGGGTCGAACCGCCTGCCGGGCACTCCTTCGAGAGCGTGGCCGAACGGACCGGGCGGCAGGCGCTGGCCATGCGGGCGAGCGCCGACGCCGAGGTGGCCCCGCTGGTGGACGCGGCGCTCGCGGCCCGTGAGGAGCTGCTGGCCGCGCCGCCCGAGCACCGGCTGCTGCACGGCACCTTCCGGCAGAGCAAGGTGCTGGCCGGTGAGCGGATGCCGTGGCTGGCCGTGGGGCCGGATCCGGTGGTCGGCGAGTGCGCCTTCGACCTGGCCCGGCTGGTCCGGGACCGGGTGGAGGACCTGATCGCCTCCCCGTCCGGCGCGGCGACGACCCGGCGCCGGGTGAAGCGGCTCGCGGAGTCCCTGGAGGTGGACCAGGAGCGGCTGCGCGGCTGGACGCTGTTCCGGGCGGTGGAGTCCGGGGTTCGGGCGCGGCGGGTGGGGCGGGAGCAGGACGCGGAGTTGCTGCTGGAGTTCGCGGGCTGGCTCTAACCCGCCTGCGCCGCGGTCACCTTGAGGGCGAGGACCGGGCAGTCGGCGACCGCGCGGCGGGCGCGTCCGACGGCTCCCCGGGGGACGGCGGCGCCGTCGACCAGTGGGTAGCCCCACTCGTCGAGGGTGATCCGTTCGGGGAGGAGTTCCGCGCAGAGGCCGTGGCCCTGGCAGGCGGTCCAGTCGATGTCGATGTGCCGCTCCGTGCTCATGGGGTCAGTTCTCCTCGGGTACGGGCAGCAGGGGTGTGTGGTCGGTCGCGGTGCACAGGCCGCGGGCGTGGGCATCGGCCTCGGCGGCGAAGGTGGTCAGGGCGCTGCGGACCAGGCGGACGGTGCCGTCGGGGTGGTGGCAGGCGCCGCGGCCCTCGACGAGGCCGGACCAGCGGGCGAGGTCGTGGCGGACCGTGCCCTGGGGCCCGGGGGCGGCCAGTGTCCGGAACGCGCCGGCGATGCGCGGGAGGCCGTTGAGGCAGGGCCCGCACTGGCCGGCCGACTGCAGGGCCAGGTGGCGCAGGACGCGGGCGGTCTCGGCGAGTCCGCACCGGCCGACGGGCAGCGCGGCGAGGACTCCGGCACCCAAGTAGCTCGCGTCGACGGCGAGTCGGGCGGCCTCGCGGGCCGGGATCCAGGTGCCGTGGTAGCCGCCGACGAGGACCGCCGCCGTACCCTCCAGGGGCAGCAGCCGGGCCAGCGGCAGGCCGTAGGGGGCCTCGACGACCAGCGGTTCGTGTCCGGGGACGTGGAGCGTGCACAGGGCGCTGCCGGGCTGGGCCGGGGTGCCGGCCGTGCGGTACCAGTCGGCGCCGTAACGGGCGATGAGCGCGAGGTGGGCCAGCGTCTCCACGTTCTGCACGAGGGTCGGGGCCCGGTGCACCCCGCGTTCGCGGACCGGCGGGCGCTGGTGCGTGGGCCGGGCGGGGCCGCCGGAGACGAACCGCGCGAGCGCCGAAGTCTGGCCGGACAGGAAGGACTTGGGGAGCCGGACGACCTGGACGGGCAGCGGGTCGGTCCGCTGCGCGAGGGCCGATTCCAGCCAGGTCGCGCCGTCCTCGACCGCCACGTACGCCTCCCCCGCGCCGACCGCGTGGGCGGCCACCTGCACGCCGTCCAGGACGAGGTGCGGCGACCGGTGCAGCAGGGTGCGGTCCTTGCGGCTCGCCGGTTCGCCCTCCGCGCCGTTGGCCACGACCACCGGGGCGCGTCCGGTACGCCGTCCGGCCTCGGCCACGGCGACCAGCTTGCGGTACGTCGGGAAGGCGGCTCCGCCGCGCCCGGTGAGGCCGGACTCGGCGACCGCGCGGAGAACCGCCTCGGGGTCGCCGTGGGGCAGGGGGCCGTGGCGCTGGTGGTGAACGGGAAGGTCGGCGGGGGCGGTGCCGGGGCCGAGCAGGCGGGGCGACATGTGAAGGTCGGGGAAGGTCGTCGCGGTCACGGGCGGGCTCCTTCGGCGGTGCGGAGGCGGGCGCCTTCTGCGGTGCGGAGAAGGGCCGCGGGGGTACGGCGGGCGGCGCGGACGGCGTGGGCCAGCCGGGCGGCCGAGGCGGCGAGCACCGTGGCCACGCAGGCGACGGTAAGCCAGGTCATCCAGTCGGTGCCGGTGTCCGTGCCGATGCCGACGCCGTGGACGAGGGCGACCGGCCAGGAGGCGTGGGCCAGCCAGTGGACGGCCCGCCAGGCGCGGTGGCCGAGGCGTTCGCGCAGCAGGCTGGTGACCAGGACGGCGAGCATCAGGTCGAGGGAGACCGTGCCGAGGCCGAGCCAGAGGGGCTGGTAGTCGGAGACGAAGGGCACGAGGACGTCGACGACGCTGATGGTGACGTAGCTGTCGACGATCGCCAGGGTGATGTGCAGGGCCAGGAAGGCGGTCGCGGAGAGGGAGAGCGTGCGGTGCAGGCTCATCGTGCCGAACCGGGGCAGGCCGGGGATCCGGCCTCTGAGCCGCACCGCGATGCCCAGCAGGACGACGACGGTCAGGAGGACGAGGCTGACGGCGCCGGTGGCGCGGTTGGCGTACCAGAGGGTCTCGGAGGTCATGCGGCGGCCTCCAGGGCGGTGGTGGGCCAGCCCGGGGTGGTGACGACCGTCCCGTCCTGCGCCACCAGCCGCGCGGGCAGGCCCCGGCGGATCAGCCGGCGTTCCGCGCCCGCGCCCTCGACCAGGGCGGCCGTGCTCGCCGCGTTGGCCTCGGCGCAGGTGGCCGCGGCGACGGAGACCGTGCGCCACGGGGAGCGGACGGGCAGGCCCGTGCGCGGGTCGACGATGTGGTGCAGCTCCTGCCCGCCGCGCCGCCAGCGGCGGGCCGTCGTACCGGAGGTGGCCAGTCCGCCGCTGTGCAGGCCGACCGTGGCGTACGGCCCCCGCGCCGGGGTCTCGTCGACGGGGCCGGTGACGTCCTGGACGCGGATCTGCCAGCCGTCCGACGGGGGCTCCCCGGCGACGGCGGTGTCCCCGCCGAGGCTGACGAGCACGCCGCAGCCGGCGGTCCGCGCCAGCATGCGCGCCGCGCGGTCGGCGGCCCAGGCCTTGGCCGTGGCGCCGAGGTCGAGGCGGACGCCGTCGGGGACGGTGACCGTGCCGGTCGTCCGGTCCAGGGTCACCCGACGCCAGCCGGGGGCGCGGCGGACCGTCAGCCGTACCGGGCGGTCGTCCTCACGGACGAGGGTGAAGTCGCGGTCGTAGCCGATGGCGTGCATCGCGGAGCCGACCGTCGGGTCCACGGCTCCGTCCGTCGTCTCGGCCGCGCGCAGCGCGACGTAGAGGGCCTCGGCGAGCAGGGGGCTGACCCGGACGGGGCGGCCTGCGGTGCCGTCGAGGGCGGTCAGTTCGGAGTCGGCGCGGAAGCGGCTGCAGGCCGCGTCGACCTCGGCGAGCTGCCGGGCGAGGAGCAGGTTGCAGGACTCCAGCAGGGACGGGTCGGTGACGACCACGCGGACGGTGGTGCCGAGGGCCCGCCACTCGGCGGCGGCGGTGGGGCGGGGCTTGGCGGGGGCGGTCATCACGACGCCCCCGAGGTGGAGTCGGCGGAACCGCCGGAGGAGGCGGTGAGGCCGCCGGAGTCGTCCGACGACGAACTGCCGCTGTCGGTGGACGAGCTGTCCGAGCTGCCCGAGGAGGAGTTGCCGGAGCTGTCCGACGACGAACCGCTGGACGTGTCGGTGGACGAGTCGGTCGACGAACTGCTCGACGAGGAGTCCGTGCCGCTGCTCGTGCTGGAGCTCGTGCCGTTGCCCGCCGTCGTCGTGGCGTCGGCCTGCATCGTGCCGATCAGCGCGAACACGCCTGCTGCCCCGGCCAGCGTGACGGCCGCCGCGAAGGCCGCCGTCCGCCGGGCACCTCTGCGGACCGCCGCCGCGGCCCCCCGCTCCTGTTCTCTCGTCGCCATGACCGTTCCCCTCCGTAGTGACGCTCTGTCACGCCCTACGGTCGGGGAACGGCCTGAGAGAAGTCTGTGAGGCGCCCCTACGCCTCGACAGAACCCTCTGAGAGAACCCTTAAATCGCTTGAGCCTCCAATGACTGGCTACGCCGTCAGGCGGGCGATCGCCTCGTCCACCGTCAGTTCCTCGCGCTCGCCGGTCCTGCGGTCCTTCAGCTCCACCACGCCCTCGGCGGAGCGGCGGCCCGCGACCAGGATCTTCGGTACGCCGATCAGCTCGGAGTCGGTGAACTTCACGCCCGGGGAGACGCCGGCCCGGTCGTCGACCAGGACGCGCAGGCCGGCCGCGCGCAGCTTCTCGGACACCTCGAGGGCCAGCTCGGTCTGGAGGGCCTTGCCCGCGGCGACGACGTGGACATCGGCCGGGGCGACCTCGGCGGGCCAGCACAGGCCCTTGTCGTCGGCGCTCTGCTCGGCGACCGCGGCGACCGCGCGGGAGACGCCGATGCCGTAGGAGCCCATGGTGACGCGGACCGGCTTGCCGTTCTGGCCGAGGACGTCGAGCTTCAGCGCGTCGGCGTACTTGCGGCCCAGCTGGAAGATGTGGCCGATCTCGATGGCGCGGTCCAGCTTGAGGCCGGTGCCGCACTTCGGGCAGGGGTCGCCCTCCTGGACGACCACGACGTCGACGTACGCGTCGACCTCGAAGTCACGGCCCGCGACGACGTTCTTGGCGTGCGTGCCCTCCTTGTTGGCGCCCGTGATCCAGGAGGTGCCGGGGGCCACGCGCGGGTCGGCGATGTACTTGACCTTCTCGCCGAGGCCCTGCGGACCGACGTAACCGCGCACCAGGTCCGGGCGGCCCACGAAGTCCTCGGCGGTGACCAACTCGACGGCGGCCGGGGCGAAGTGGGCCTCGACCTTGCCCATGTCGACCTCACGGTCACCGGGGACGCCCACGGCCACGATCTCGCCGTCGACCTTCACGAGGAGGTTCTTGAGCGTGGCGGAGGCCGGCACGCCGAGGTGGGCGGCGAGGGTCTCGATGGTCGGGGTGTCCGGGGTCGGGATCTCCTCCGCCGCGGGCACGCCGGCGCCGTCCACCGGCTTCAACTCGTACGTGATGGCCTCGGTGTTGGCGGCGAAGTCGCAGTTCGGGCAGTCCGCGAAGGTGTCCTCGCCGGCCTCGGCCGGGGCGAGGAACTCCTCCGACTTCGAGCCGCCCATCGCGCCCGCGGTCGCGGCACAGATGCGGTAGTCGAGGCCGAGACGCTCGAAGACCTTCTGGTAGGCCTGGCGGTGCAGGGCGTACGACTGGGCGAGACCCTCGTCGTCCAGATCGAAGGAGTAGGAGTCCTTCATCTGGAACTCGCGGCCGCGCAGGATGCCGGCGCGGGGGCGGGCCTCGTCACGGAACTTCGTCTGGATCTGGTAGAGGATGACCGGCAGGTCCTTGTAGGAGGAGGCCTGGTCCTTCACCAGCAGCGTGAAGATCTCCTCGTGGGTCGGGCCGAGGAGGTAGTCACCGCCCTTGCGGTCGTTGAGGCGGAACAGCTCGGCGCCGTACTCGTCCCAGCGGCCGGTCGCCTCGTACGGCTCCTTCGGCAGCAGGGCGGGGAGCAGCACCTCCTGGGCGCCGATCGCGTCCATCTCCTCACGGACGATGCGCTCGACGTTGGCGAGGACCTTCTTGCCCAGCGGCAGCCAGGTCCAGATGCCGGCGGCGGTACGGCGGACGTAGCCGGCGCGGACGAGGAGCTTGTGGCTGAGGACCTCGGCGTCGGCGGGGTCGTCGCGCAGCGTCTTCGCCATCAACTGGGACATGCGCTGGACCGGTGCGTTGGCCATGTTCTCGTACTCCTGCTGCGTAAGGATGATGGCTAGGAGGTTAGCCGGGAGCTCGGTGCGGCCGGAAATCCATTGCCTGCGGAGCGGCCTCGTTCGAGAAACGGCCCCTGCCCGGGGAGCGGCCCCTGCTCAGGGAGCGGTCCTGCTCGCGGGGTGGCCCTGCTTGCGCAGCAGGGGGAGGTGGGCGCCCATCACCGCGTACGGGCGGGGGGCGCTGGGGAAGAGGACGCGGCGGGCCAGGTCCTGGTAGCCGAGGGAGCGGTAGAGGGCTCTCGCGGGGCTCTCCGTGTCGATCGCGGAGAGGATCGAGCGGGGTTCGGCGGCGGTGTCCGTGATGGTGGTGATCAGGGCCCGGCCCGCGCCGCGGTTCTGGTAGACGGGGTGGACGTGGAGTTCCGTGATGACGAAGGAGTCGTCGAGCCAGGCCTCGTTTCCCAGGGCTCGCAGATACGGCTCCACGACGGTGGACCACCAGTGGCTGCGATCGTTGGGCATGCCGTAGACGAAGCCGATCAGGCGGCCCTCGGGGGTTGTCGCTCCGAGGGCTCTCGCACCCGGGTACGTCATGTGGCGCAGGACGATCTGTCTGCGGACGGCCACCTCGTCCGGGCCCAGTCCGAAGGCGACGGCTTGGACTGCCAGGGCCTCGTCCACGTGGGCTGAGAGGTCCAGGGGGCCGATGACGAGGTCCATGCCGGGAGCCTACAGGGGGGTTTCGGTTGTGTGTGGGGTGTGGGTCGGGGATGGCTGGTAGCGCCCGTCCGTCAGGTCAGAACAGCACGCTCATGAAAGCGCCCACCTCTTGGAAGCCCACTCGCCGGTACGTCCTCCTCGCCGCCGTGTTGAAGTCGTTGACGTAGAGGCTCACCACCGGGGACACGTCCGCCAGGGCGTAGCGCAGGACCGCCGCCATGCCGGGGACCGCCAGGCCCCTCCCCCGGTACTCCGGGGCCACCCACACGCCCTGGATCTGGCAGGCCTGGGGGGTCGCCGCGCCGATCTCGGCCTTGAAGACGACCCTGCCGTCGTCGTCGAGGCGGGCGAAGGAGCGGCCGGAGCCGACGAGTTCGGCGACGCGGGCCTGGTAGAGCAGGCCGCCGTCGCCGGCCATCGGGGAGACGCCGACCTCCTCGGTGAACATCGCCACGCACGCCGGCATGATCGTTTCCATCTCGTCCTTGCGGATGCGGCGGACGTAGGGATCCGGGGCTATGTCGGCGGGCATGCGGTCGGTGACCATGAGGGGCTGGTGGGCGCGGACCTCGCGGGCGGGGCCCCAGTGGGGTTCGAGCAGGCGCCAGAGCTGGGCGGTGGAGTCGACGGGGCCGACGATGGAGGAGCAGCGGCGGCCGGCCCGGCGGGCGCGGTCGGCGAAGGCGCGGACGGCGCGGGGGGTGGCGCAGATCGGGACCAGGTTGGCGCCGGCGTAGCACAGGGACGTCAGCATGCCGTCCTCGTACCAGCCCCACATCTCGCCGCCGAGGCGCCACGGGTCCAGGCCCGCGACCTGCACCCGGGAGGTCACGAAGGCGTTCGTGACCGGCTCGCGGTCGAGAACGGCGAGCGCGGCGTCCAGGTCGCTCGGTTCGAGGACCCGGGAGGTGGTCTGCGTCAACACGGGCGGGGCCTCACGCTGGGGTCTGCCTGATCTCCGCACTGTACCTGCGGAAGCTGAGCGGCGTCGCCCTGTGGGGGTGCCGCTCGTTGTCAAGTGACCGTCGGCTGCCGTCGCGTCCCCGGGGGCTGCCGCCCCCGGACCCCCGCTTCGGCCCTGAACGGGCCTCGTCCTCAATCGCCGGACGGGCTGTCTTGGCGGGCCTGCGCCGACAAGCTCGGCCCGACGGGGTGGGGTGGGGCTGGGCCGGCCAACCCCTCACCCGCAAGCCTTCTCAGCCCGCCACCGACACCGACGGCTCGCCCGACGTGACGCCTGCTGCCTCCATCTGTTCGGCCAGCTTCATGGCCTCCTCGATGAGGGTCTCCACGATCTTGGACTCGGGGACGGTCTTGATGACCTCGCCCTTGACGAAGATCTGGCCCTTGCCGTTGCCGGAGGCGACGCCGAGGTCGGCCTCGCGGGCCTCGCCGGGGCCGTTGACGACGCAGCCCATGACGGCGACGCGGAGGGGAACCTCCATGCCGGTGAGGCCGGCGGTGACCTCCTCGGCGAGCTTGTACACGTCGACCTGGGCGCGGCCGCAGGACGGGCAGGAGACGATCTCCAGGCCGCGCTGCTTGAGGTTCAGGGACTCCAGGATCTGGTTGCCGACCTTGACCTCCTCGACCGGCGGGGCCGAGAGGGAGACGCGGATGGTGTCGCCGATGCCCTGGCTCAGGAGGGCGCCGAAGGCGACCGCCGACTTGATGGTGCCCTGGAAGGCCGGGCCCGCCTCCGTCACGCCGAGGTGGAGGGGGTAGTCGCAGGCGGCGGCGAGCTGGCGGTAGGCCTCGATCATCACGACCGGGTCGTTGTGCTTCACGGAGATCTTGATGTCGCGGAAGTCGTGCTCCTCGAAGAGGGAGGCCTCCCACAGCGCCGACTCCACCAGCGCCTCCGGCGTCGCCTTGCCGTACTTCTGGAGCAGGCGCCTGTCCAGGGAGCCCGCGTTCACGCCGATGCGGATCGGGGTGCCGTGGTCCTTCGCCGCCTTGGCGATCTCCTTGACCTGGTCGTCGAACTTCTTGATGTTGCCGGGGTTCACTCGGACCGCGGCGCAGCCGGCCTCGATGGCGGCGAAGACGTACTTGGGCTGGAAGTGGATGTCGGCGATGACCGGGATCTGGGACTTCTTCGCGATCACCGGCAGGGCGTCGGCGTCGTCCTGGGTGGGACAGGCGACGCGGACGATCTGGCAGCCGGAGGCGGTGAGTTCGGCGATCTGCTGGAGGGTGGCGCCGATGTCCGACGTACGGGTCGTGGTCATCGACTGCACGGACACGGGGGCGTCTCCGCCGACCGCCACGGAGCCGACCTGGATCTGCCGGCTCTTCCGGCGCTCGGCGAGCTTGGTCGGAACGGACGGCATGCCGAGAGAAATCGCAGTCATCTGCTGTGCAACCCCAAGTCGTGGATCAAGGTCCGGTCCCGTGAGCAGCGGGCTCCGGCCTCCGAGATTACGGCACGGGCGTTGGCCCGAGCACATCCCGCATGTAAACCCACTCATAGGGGGGCGGGGGGGGGCCCCCCCGGGGGGGGCCGGCCCCCCCCCCCCGCCCGGGGGGGCGGGGGGGCCCGGCGCGGGGCCCCCCCCCCCGGCCGCCCCCCCCCCGCCCCTGAACGCCGTGCGGCTAGGAGATTCTCACCGGGTTAACCACGTCCGCGATGAGGACGAGGATGGTGAAGCAGATGAAGATCCCGGCGACCACGTAGGCCACGGGCATCAGCTTCGCCACGTCGAACGGGCCCGGGTCCGGGCGGCGCAGCACCTTCGCGATGGTGCGGCGCAGCGACTCCCAGAGCGCGCCCGCGATGTGGCCGCCGTCGAGCGGCAGCAGCGGGAGCATGTTGAAGAGGAACAGGGAGAGGTTGAAGCCGGCGAGCAGCATCACGAACATGGCCAGCTGCTGGGAGGCCGGGATGTCGAGGGTGGCGATCTCGCCGCCGACCCGGGCCGCGCCGACGACGCCCATCGGGGAGTCGGGCTCGCGCGGGCCGTCGCCGAAGGCCGCGTCCCACAGGGCGGGGATCTTGGACGGCAGGGCGGCGAGGGAGTCGACGGCGTCGCCGACCCGGTCGGTCATCCAGGTCACGGACTCGCCCAAGTCCTGCTTGACGACGCCGGTGGCGGCGCTGAAGCCGAGGAAGCCCGCCTTGACGTACTCGCCCTCGACGTAGGCGCCGCTGGAGTCCTTCTTCGCGACCTGGTTGGTGGCGATCTTCGCGTGGAGGGTGAGCTCCTTGCCGTCGCGGTCGACGACGATGGGGACCTCCTGGCCGGCGCTGACGCGGATCAGGTCGGAGAGGGTGTCCCAGTCGTCGGTGCGCCTGCCGTCGAAGGAGACGATCCGGTCGCCCTTCTCCATGCCGGCGGCGGCGGCCGGGGAGGCCGGGTCGGAGGACTTGCAGGTGTCGCGGTTCTCGCTCTGCGCGATGACGCACGGGGAGACGGAGGCGACGGTGGTGGTCTGCTGCTGGATGCCGAAGCCCATCAGCACGGTGAGGAACAGGGCGACCGCGAGGACGAGGTTCATGAAGGGGCCCGCGAACATCACGATGACCCGTTTCCACGGCTTGCGCGTGTAGAACATGCGGGTCTCGTCGCCGGGCTTGAGCTCCTCGAACGCGGCCGAGCGGGCGTCCTCGATCATGCCGCGCCAGGGCGAGGTGGACCGGGCCGTTATCCGGCCGTCGTCGCCGGGCGGGAACATGCCGATCATGCGGATGTAGCCGCCGAAGGGGACCGCCTTGACGCCGTACTCGGTCTCGCCCTTGGTGCGCGACCACAGGGTGGGGCCGAAGCCGACCATGTACTGCGGGACGCGGATGCCGAAGAGCTTGGCCGTGGACAGGTGCCCCAGCTCGTGCCAGGCGATCGACACGAGGAGGCCGAACGCGAAGACCACAATGCCGAGGATGAACATCAGGGTCGTCATGCGCGGACCTCCGCCGTCTGGGCCGTCAGTTCCCGGGCCCGGGCCCGCGCCCAGGTCTCCGCTTCCAGGACGTCCGGCACGGTGAGTGAGGTTCCCGTGCCGGGGGTGCCGTGCTCGTCGACGACTCTGGTCACGGTCTCCATGATCCCGTTGAACGGCAGCGCGCCCCGGCGGAAGGCCTCCACGCACTCCTCGTTGGCGGCGTTGAACACCGCCGGGGCCGTCCCCGCGAGCTCGCCCACGCGCCGGGCGAGGTTCACCGAGGGGAAGGCGTCGTTGTCGAGCGGGAAGAACTCCCACGTCGACGCCTTGCTCCAGTCGAAGGCGGGCGCCGCGTCGGGCACCCGCTCGGGCCAGCCGAGGCCGATGGCGATGGGCCCGCGCATGTCGGGGGGCGTCGCCTGCGCCAGTGTCGATCCGTCCGTGAACTCAACCATCGAGTGGACATACGACTGGGGATGCACGACCACCTCAATGCGGTCGAAGGGAATGTCGTAGAGGAGGTGGGCCTCGATGACCTCCAGGCCCTTGTTGACGAGGGTCGCGGAGTTGATCGTGATCACGGGGCCCATGGCCCAGGTGGGGTGCGCGAGGGCGTCCTCGACGGTGACGTTCGCCAGTTCCTCCTTGGTGCGGCCGCGGAAGGGGCCGCCGGAGGCGGTGACGACGAGCTTGCGGACGTCGGCGCGGGTACCGGCCGCGAGGGCCTGGAAGAGGGCCGCGTGCTCGGAGTCCACGGGGATGATCTGGCCGGGCTTGGCGAGCGCCTTGACCAGCGGGCCGCCGACGATGAGCGACTCCTTGTTGGCGAGCGCGAGGGTGCGGCCCGCCTCCAGGGCGGCGAGGGTGGGCGCGAGGCCGATGGAGCCCGTGATGCCGTTCAGGACGGTGTGGGAGTCGGAGGCGGCGAGCTCGGTCGCCGCGTCCGGTCCGGCGAGGATCTCGGGGAGCGGCTCCCCGGTGCCGTACTCGGCGGTGAGCGCCTCGCGCAGGGCCGGTACGACGTCCTCGCGGGCGACCGCGACGGTCCGCGCCCGCAGCCGGCGGGCCTGCTCGGCGAGGAGGGCGACCCGGCCGCCGTTGGCGGACAGGCCGGTCACCCGGAAGCGGTCCGGGTTGCGCAGCACGAGGTCGATGGCCTGGGTGCCGATCGACCCGGTGGAGCCGAGGATCACCACGTCCTTCGGGCCGTCGCCCGCGACGGGGTCGTAGACGAGGTGCGGGTCGGCCAGGGGTGAGGGGGCTGGACTGTCGCTCATTCCCCCATTGTGGCCGCAAGGGATGTCCGCCGGGACAGGGTGTCCCTCGGGCGGGTGGCTTGTCGGACTTGCCGCCGAAGAGACCGGAATCGGGGACTGTGAAGACGAAGTGAAGGTTGTGTGATAACACTTCGGTCGTGCCGGGCGGGGGCCCGGCCGTCGCATGATCTCGGACGACATCCTGGGGGGATCTCTCCATGCGCATACGCGCCGCTCTCGCCCTGCCCGCGCTCGCGGGCGCCGTGGCACTCACCGGCACCGTCCTCAGCGCCCCGGCGCAGGCGGCCGGGGGCGTGGTCATCCGCCACGTCTGGTTCGACAGCCCCGGCTCGGACAACGGCTCCAACTCCAGCCTCAACGCGGAGTGGGTCGAGATCAAGAACACCGCCTCGTCGGCGATCTCGCTCAAGGGCTGGGTGCTGAAGGACAAGTCGAACCACAGGTACGTCTTCCCCAACGTGAAGATCGGCGCGGGCAAGACCCTGAAGGTGCGGACGGGTGTCGGCTCGGACACCGCGTCGACCAAGTACCAGGACCGCCGCTGGTACGTGTGGAACAACACCAGCGACACGGCGACGCTGACCAAGGCCAGTGGCGCCAAGGTCGACTCCTGCTCCTGGACGACGCGGGATCCGAGCGACAAGTGGTGCTGACCCTCACCTGATGGGCCGGTGCACGTTCTCCTTCTGCGAGGGTCCGGGGGTCGCGTCGGCGATCCACGGACCCTCCCCCGACGGGTCGAGGATCCCCTCCTCCAGCCAGGTGTAGGTGCCCGCGAGGACGCCCTTGACGACCTTGTGGTCGAGGTCGTCGGTGTTGGACCACAGGCGGGTGAAGAGGGCGTCGACGCGGACGCGGGCCTGGCGGCAGAAGGCGTCGGCGAGCTGGTAGGCCTCGCGGCCGTGCTCGCCGCGGGAGCGCAGCAGCTCGGCGCGGACACAGGCGGCGCTCATCGCGAACAGCTCGGCGCCGATGTCGACGATCCGGCCGAGGAAGCCCTGCTTGGTCTCCATCCGGCCCTGCCAGCGGGACATGGCGTAGAAGGTGGACCGGGCGAGCTTGCGGGCGTGCCGCTCGACGTAGCGCAGATGCGGGGACAGGTCGACATCGTGCTTGAACTCGGCGTAGGACGTGGGCAGCTGGCCCGGCCCCGCGACCAGCTTCGGGAGCCACTTGGCGTAGAACACGCCCGCGTTGGCACCCGCCCTCGCCTTGTCCTGCAGGGACTTCTCGGGGTCGATGAGGTCGCCGGCGACCGCGAGGTGGGCGTCGACGGCCTCCCGGGCGATCAGCAGGTGCATGATCTCCGTGGAGCCCTCGAAGATGCGGTTGATGCGCAGGTCGCGCAGGAGCTGTTCGGCGGGGACCGCGCGCTCGCCGCGGGCGGCGAGGGACTCGGCCGTCTCGAAGCCGCGGCCGCCGCGGATCTGGACCAGCTCGTCGGCCATGCGGCAGCCCATCTCGGAGCCGTACAGCTTGGCGAGGGCGGCCTCGATGCGGATGTCGTTGCGGTCCTCGTCGGCCATCTGGGAGGACAGGTCGACGACCGCCTCCAGGGCGAACGTCGTGGCCGCGATGAAGCTGATCTTCGAGCCGACCGCCTCGTGCAGGGCGACCGGCTTGCCCCACTGCTCGCGCACCGCGGACCACTCACGGGCGATCTTCAGGCACCACTTTCCGGCGCCGACGCACATCGCGGGCAGCGACAGCCGGCCGGTGTTGAGCGTGGTGAGCGCGATCTTCAGGCCCGCGCCCTCGGGGCCGATGCGGTTCGCGGCGGGCACACGCACCTGGTGGAAGCGGGTGACGCCGTTCTCGAGGCCGCGCAGGCCCATGAAGGCGTTGCGGTTCTCGACCGTGACACCCTCGGAGGACGCCTCGACGACGAAGGCGGTGATGCCGCCCTTGTGGCCCGCGGACTTCGGTACGCGGGCCATGACGACGAGCAGGTCGGCGACCACGCCGTTCGTGGTCCACAGCTTGACCCCGTCGAGGACGTAGTCGTCGCCGTCCGGGACGGCGGTGGTGGCCAGGCGGGCGGGGTCGGAGCCGACGTCCGGCTCGGTCAGCAGGAACGCCGAGATGTCGGTGCGGGCGCAGCGCGGCAGGAAGGTGTCCTTCTGCTCCTGGGTGCCGAACAGCTTCAGCGGCTGGGGGACGCCGATCGACTGGTGGGCGGAGAGCAGTGCGCCGAGCGCCGGGTTCGCGGAGCCGACCAGGGCGAGGGCCTTGTTGTAGTAGACCTGTGTGAGGCCGAGGCCGCCGTACTTGGGGTCGATCTTCATGCCGAGGGCGCCGAGTTCCTTGAGACCGTCGATGGTCTCGTCGGGGATGCGCGCCTCGCGTTCGATGCGGGCCGAGTCGACGCGGGTCTCGCAGAAGTCGCGCAGCTTGGCGAGGAACTCCTCGCCGCGCTGGGCGTCCTCGTCGGCCGGCAGGGGGTGGGGGTGGATGAGATCGAGCCGGAAGCGGCCCAGGAACAGTTCCTTGGCGAAGCTGGGCTTGCGCCAGTGCTGCTCCCGGGCGGCCTCCGCCACCTGGCGGGCCTCACGTTCGGTGACGGTGGGCCGGGAGGAGGAGGGGGAGGAGGATGGTGCGGACATGAGGCTCACCTCGCCGCGAGTCGGGATCTTGGACCCGAAGGGTTACCGACGGGTCCTACTCGATCGTTGGTACCTGATCCGGGGCGAGCCCACCACCCCTCGCGCGTCCGTTCAGCCCACGGTGACCGAGTACGACTTGGTGTCCAGACGGCCCGTTCCCTTGAAGACCTCGGTGCCGGACTCGATGCCGGAGACGTACTTGTCGTTGCTGAGCAGCTTGCGCCGAACGAGTGCCTGGGTGAAGTCGTCGAGGTTCAGGGTGGCCTTGGTCGTGTTGGCGCGGCGGACGAAGGAGTACACCTTCCAGCCGATGTCGCCCTGGTAGATGTCCCACATGGCGCCGCCCAGGCTCACGCTGCCGTACTTGGTGCCCAGCGGGCCGGCGCCGCCCTGGCGGTTGAGCCAGATCATGATCTCGTCGGTGGGCTGGTCCTGCCAGTCCGCGGTGTTCTTGGTGTGCAGCCAGAGGTCGTAGGCGACGTTCATGACGCCGGGATTCGCGGAGACGGAGAACTCCCAGCTCGCTGTCACCTTCTTGCGGTCGCCGACCCGGATCGGCAGCCCGGTCCTCGCCTTGTCGACCTTCCAGCCCCAGTGCCAGCCGAGCACCGTGCCGGCGTACGTCTTCACGTCGTAGTCCTTGCCGGTGGCGCTGTTGGCCCAGCTGTAGCTGGTCCCCCAGGAGATGCTGGAGCCGGACGCCGCACCGCCGGCGTTGTCCCAGACGCACTGGCTGCCGACGGCCTTCTCCTGGTTCCACAGGTTGTTGTTCACGTAGTACTTGCCGAGCGTGATGGTGTCGAACGCCGTGCACTTCTTGCTCGACTCGCCCGCCTGGGCGACGGTGACACCGGCGGCGGCCGCGAGGGCGACCGCGGCGGCGGTGAGGGCCTTCGCCTTCTTCGTCAGGCGGGGACGGCGGTGCTGCATGAGGGTCCTTCCGGGGGCGGATCGCTGTGACGTTCCCCAGTGGCCGCCGGGGCGCGGAAGGTTGCCGTCCGCCGCGCGTCCCTCCCGGTGGGCGCCCGCGCGTGGTAGGCAGGGCCCACCCCGGTGCCGTCCCCCGGGAACTTGTTGTCGAAGCGCTTCGACAACCTATGGACACCCACTCCCGCTAGAGCTACTGTCGAACCACCCTCACCCGCCCCTGTTCGCAATGCGCACTGTCGAAGCGCTTCACAAAGCTTGGAGAGCTGGATGGTCACCCTCGCCGAGGTCGCCCAGCACGCCGGAGTCTCGGCGAGCACGGTGAGCTATGTCCTCAGCGGCAAGCGGTCCATCTCCGCGACCACCCGGCAGCGGGTCGAGCAGAGCATCCGCGAACTCGGCTACCACCCGAACGCGGGCGCGCGCGCCCTGGCCAGCAGCAGGTCCAACATCATCGCGCTGATGATCCCGCTGCGCACCGACATGTACGTGCCGGTGATGATGGAGATCGCCATCGCGGTCGCCACCACGGCCCGGACGCACGGCTACGACGTCCTGCTGCTCACCGGCGAGGAGGGTCCCGACGCCGTCCGCCGCGTCACCGGCAGCGGGCTCGCCGACGCGATGATCCTGATGGACGTCCAGCTCGACGACGAACGGCTGCCGTTGCTGAGGGGCACCGACCAGCCGTCCGTGCTCATCGGGCTGCCCGCCGACACCACGGGCCTGACCTGCGTCGACCTCGACTGGAGCGCGACGGGCGCGCTGTGTGTGGAGCACCTCGCGACACTCGGCCACCGCGACGTCGCGGTCATCGGCGAGGCCCCCGCGGTCTACGAACGGCACACCGGGTTCGCCGAGCGCACCCTCGACGGACTCCGGTCCCGGGCGAAGGAGCTGGGCCTGCGGGTGCTGCACCGTCCGTGCGAGGGCGGGTACGACGCGATGGCCGTGACCCTGGCCCGGATCCTCGACGAACGGCCGGGCACCACCGGCTTCGTCGTACAGAACGAGTCGGCGGTCGAACCGCTCCTCGCACTGCTGCGCCAGCAGGGCCGGGCCGTGCCCGAGGACGTGTCGGTGGTCGCGATCTGCCCCGACCAGGTCGCCGTCCAGGCCTCGGTGCGGCTGACGTCCGTCGCCATCCCCGCGCAGGAGATGGGGCGGCACGCCGTGGAACGGCTGACGGCCAAGCTCGACGGGCGGGGAAGCGACGAGGTCGTGCTGATCGCCCCCGAGCTGACGGTCCGCGCCAGCTCGGGACCGGCGCCGGCCGGCACCGACTGACACCCGCCGCCCCACCTCACCGGTGCGCCTGCCCGGGCACCGCCCGTCCGCCCTTCTCCATGTCCCACTCCTCCATGTCCCACTCCTCCATGTCTCACTCCTCCAGGAGCACAGGAGCACCCCCCGTGAATCAGCCTGCCGAAAACCAGCCTCAGGTCAGCCTGGCGCAGTCGTCGCCCACCGTCGGTACCTTCCGTGAGCAAGGCGGTGCGCTGGAGTGGAGCGGCCGCCAGGAGACCGTCCGGGTCGAGCCGTGGGGGCCGGACGCGGTCCGGGTCCGCGCGCGGCTCGGCGGTCCCGTTCTCGACGGTCTGCCGGGCGCGCTCCTCGACGAGGCCCCGCCGACCTCGTCCACCGTCAAGATCGAGGACGGGCGGGGGCGGCTGACCGTCGGCGCGCTGACCGTCGAGATCGACGCGGAGGGCCTGATCCGCTTCCTGCGGACGGAGGACGGCGGCGAGATCCTGGCCGAGCAGCGCGCCCACTTCTGGTGGCCCGGCCCGCGTCTCTACACGGCCGTCGGCAACGGCCACCACCGGCTGGAGCAGCGCTTCGCCGCCTACGACGACGAGAAGCTGTACGGCCTGGGCCAGCACCAGCACGGGCGGCTGGACCAGAAGGGGCTGGTGCTGGACCTGGTCCAGCGCAACGCCGAGGTCGGCATCCCGGTGCTCACCTCCAGCCGCGGCTACACCCTGCTGTGGAACAACCCGGCGATCGGACGCGTGGAACTGGCCGGCAACGGCACCCGCTGGGTCGCGGACTCGGCCCGTCAGATCGACTACTGGATCACCGCGGGCGCCCCGGCCGAGGCCCAGCGCCGCTACAGCGCGGTGACCGGGCGCACCCCGATGCTGCCGGAGTGGGCGGCGGGCTTCTGGCAGTGCAAGCTGCGCTACCGCACGCAGGACGAGCTCCTCGCCGTGGCCCGGGAGTACAAGCGGCGGGGCCTGCCCCTGTCCGCCATCGTCTGCGACTTCTTCCACTGGACGCACCTGGGCGAGTGGAAGTTCGACCCGAAGGAGTGGCCGGACCCGGCGGCGATGGTCCGTGAACTGGACGAGCTGGGCGTCAAGCTGGTGGTCAGCGTCTGGCCGTCGGTGTCCCCGCTGAGCGAGAACCACTCGCTGATGGAGCAGCGCGGCTACTTCATCGGCACGCAGTACGGTCCGCTGGCGCACGCCGACTGGCCGGACAAGGAGGTGGCGTCGACGGTCCAGGTGGCCTTCTACGACGCCACCAACCCGGACGCCCGGGAGTTCGTGTGGTCACGCGTGCGCGACAACTACCTCGTCCCGTACGGCATCACGGCCTTCTGGCTGGACGCGTGCGAGCCCGAGCTGAAGCCGGGCTTCCAGGAGAACCTGCGCTACTGGGCGGGGCCCGGCCTGGAGGTCGGCAACATCTACCCGGCCGACAACGCCCGCACCTTCCACGAGGGCCTGCGCGCCTCCGGCGAGGAGGAGATCATCACGCTGAACCGCTCGGCGTGGGCGGGCAGTCAGCGCTACGGCGCCGCCCTGTGGTCCGGTGACATCGGCACCGACTTCGCGACCCTGCGCCGCCAGATCGCGGCCGGCCTGAACACGGCCCTCTCCGGCATCCCGTGGTGGAACACGGACATCGGCGGCTTCCACGGCGGCGACCCGGACGACCCGGCCTACCGCGAGGTCATGGTCCGCTGGTTCCAGTTCGGCGCCCTGTCCCCGCTGATGCGTCTGCACGGCTTCCGCGACCCGGGCATGCCGCTGGGCCCGGAGATGACCGGCGGCCCGAACGAGGTGTGGTCGTACGGCGAGGAGGCCGGGGCGATCCTGGAGCGGTATCTGCGGCTGCGCGAGCGCCTGAAGCCGTATGTGCTGCAGGTGATGCGGGAGGCCCATGAGGAGGGGCTGCCGGTGATGCGGCCGCTGTTCCTGGAGTTCCCCGGGGACCAGCGGACCTGGAGCGTCGACGACGCCTATCTCCTCGGCCGCGACCTGCTGGTCGCCCCGGTGCTGACGGCGGGCGCCACTCGGTGGACGGTGTACCTGCCGGCGGGGGCGCGCTGGACGGACGCGTGGACGGGTGAGGCGTACGAGGGCGGTGCGGACGTGACGGTCGACGCCCCGCTGGACCGCATCCCGCTGTTCCTGCGGGACGGGGCGAGGCTGCCCGTAGCGGAGTAGCCGCGTCGTGACGACGGTGCGGCCGGTCCCGTAGGGGAGGGACCGGCCGCACTGTCGTGTGCGTCGCTCAGCTGCTGCTGACGGTCAGGTTGTTGGTCTGGAAGTCCAGGCCGCCGGACGACGAGGTGATCTCGAAGCCGAACTGGACGTCACCGATGGTCTCGTTGCCCATCCAGCCCTTGGTGTCCTTGATCCACTTCAGGATCGGGAGGATCTGGACCGTGCCGGAGGTGGAGTCCGAGGTACGCAGGAACGAGAAGACGTCCCAGTAGGTGCCGTCGGACCGGTAGGCGCGGCCCTTGTAGACGTTCCAGCTGTGCCCGCCGAGCGTCACGCTCTGCTGGAAGGAGCCGAGCGCGCCGACGTCGCCGTTGTAGTTGACCCAGAGCATGGTCTCGTAGTCGTAGTCCGTATCCCAGATGTCGTACGACGAGTTGTACGAGCCCGAGGACGGGACGGTGACGTTGTAGCTGCTGTTGAGCGAGCCGAGGGAGGTGATCGACTTGTTGATCACCTTCTTGGCGTTGGGGTACGACTTGATGCCGCCGGTGTTGGGGTGGTTGGCCCAGACGCCCCAGTTGGTGCCGGAGTTCGCCCAGACGCACTGGCTGCCGGCGCCGGAGCCCCAGATGTTGTTGTAGAGGGTGTAGCCGTTCAGGCTGGTGTTGCCCCACTGGTCGCAGGAGCTCCAGACGGCGGCCGAGGCGGGGGCGGAGGCGAGGCCGATGGTGGCGCCGAGGGCGAGGGCCGGGGCGAGCAGGGCCTTGGTGACCCTGCCGAGGGTGCGTGTTGCCATGGTGTCCCTTCCATGGGTGGGGGGAGTGTGCGGGGAGTCACCACGTCCCCAGGGTGAGGACGTGGTCTTCTCCGGCGACGAGGTCGAGCGGCTGTGCGTCGTCGCCGGAGGAAGTCCGGACTTCGATGCGGTGGGTGCGGTGGGGCTTCAGGACGGCCCGGGCGCCGTCGGGTCCCCAGGCGAGGTCGAGCTCGGCGCCGAACCGGGTGCGCACGCCCCGGAGTTCACCCGACGGCAGCGCGGGGGTGAGGGCGGGGAGCAGGACCAGCCGGTCGGGGGTCGACTGGACGAGCATCTCGACGAGGACGGCGGGCAGGGTGTGGGCGGCGTCCGCGTTGTAGACGTCGCGGCGGGGGTAGTGGGCGCTCATCAGGGAGGCGTGGAAGAAGTCGCCCTCCAGGACGTTGGCCAGGGCGTGGGCGACCCGGTGGCCGTCGCGCAGTCTCGCCGCGATCAGAGCGTGGTGGAGGTGGCCGTGCGCGGAGTCGTTCTCGGCGCCGCGCAGTTCCAGCGCGCGGTGGGCGGCGGCCGCGAGGCGCGGGGTGTCGTAGGGGTTGATCTCGTCGAGGGGCCAGACGCCGTAGAGGTGGCTGAGATGGCGGTGGTCGTAGGTGTCGTCGAGGCCGGGCCAGGCCCATTCGGCGAGGGCGCCGTCGGCGTTGATCCGGTGCGGTGGGAGGCGGTCGGCGAGGGCGCGCCAGCGGTCGGCGTCCGGGCCCGGGTGGTAGTCGGCCGCGGTGAGCAGGGCGTGCCGGGCGGCGGAGAGGTCCATGGCCGCGTTGAGGGCGCCCCAGCTCGCGTTCGCGGGCCGGTTCTCGGGTGAGTAGGAGGGGACGACGACGAGACGGCCGTCCGCGTCGGTGCGGGTGAGGAAGTCCTCGTAGAACCGGGCGACTTCGGCGAGGGCGGCGGCGGTGCGCGGGTCGCGTGCGCCGCGGGTCTCGTCGTGGTCGACGAGCGGCTTGAGCAGCCAGTCGGCGCCCGCCGTCCACAGGTGCAGCGGGTACTCGCGGCTGAAGTGGTACGTCAGCCCGGACTCGCCGTCGGTGTGCGCGGGCGCGACCACGCCCCGGGCGCCGAAGACCGCGCGGGCGTTCTCCCGCCAGTCGTCGAGCTGACGGTGGACCAGGGCGGCGAGGGCGTCGGTGACCTCGGGGAGGGCGGCGGCCGGGGCGGAGGCGGTCTGGAGGTTGACGTTGGCGTCGTTGGTGAACGCCCCGGCCCAGGCGGTGTCCCAGTCTCCGGTCCACAGGCCGGGCAGCCGGGGCGGGTTGAGGCCGGAGGAGGACAGCAGGTGGTAGCGGCCGGCGGCGAAGAGGCGTTCCAGGAGGGCCCTGCTGCGGGGGCGTTCCAGCAGCTCGGAGCCGGGAAGGCCGCGCTCGCCCGGGTCGGCGTGCAGATCGAGGGTGACGCGGTCGTAGGCGGTGCGGTGCAGGGGCAGGTGGCGGTCGAGCAGCTCGTCGTAGGAGTGCGGCAGGCCGGCGAGGGCGCGCTGCTCCTCCGCGACGTCCAGTTCGCCGGTGTGCCGGCGCACACGGGTGAGCAGCAGCACGGACTCCGCGCCGGTGATCCGCACACCGGGGAGGGTGAGCGCGGTGCGGCCGCCGGTGACGACGACGAGGGTCACGCCCGTGTACGCGCGGTCGCTGCCGGGGTAGCGGGCGCGCAGGGTGAGCAGGGCGCCGGCCGGGGTGAGGGCGGCGCCGTGGCCGACGGCGAGGTCGGCGGGGGCGCCGGGGAGCCGGTGGTCCAGGGAGATGTCCAGGTCGAGGCCGGTGACCTGCTGGACGATCACGTCGTCCGCGCGGGAGACGAAGACCCGGCCGGCGACGCCCGCGCAGGTGGCGATGGTCTCGCCGGTGGTGAAGTCGGCGGTGCGCAGGTATCGGCGGTAGCGGCGCGGCTCGTCCGAGGGTGCTCTGCGCAGCCGTATCTGGAAGGCCGGGTGGAAGGGCTGGACCCACTGCAGGGGCCGGTGGTCGGTGAAGCCCTCGGCGGCGGCCGACTCTCCGGCCAGCAACTTCTCCTGGAGGGCCGGGAGTTCGGCGGCGAGCTCGGGCGGGCGGGCGTGTTCGGCGCCGTTGGGGCGGACCAGGGAGTGGTGGGTGACGATGACACGGTCGTCGTACGGGTCGCCGAACGCGAGGGCGCCGTGGTGGCCGTTGCCGCTGAGGAAGGCGTCCTCCCAGCGGACGGCGGGCTGGTACTCCCAGGTGCCGTGCACGGGGCGGTCCGTGCTGGGGATGCGGGTGCCGGGGATGCCGGTGCCGGGGGCGTCGGCGGGCACGCCGGTGGTGGGCAGGTTGGTCATGAGCGCAACACCACCACGCCGTAGCGGCCCAGCGGGACCTCGTCCGTGAAGGTGGTGCCGGTCAGCAGGTCGCGGTGGGCGCCCGGGACCTGGACGGTCACCGGGTCGCGGCCGTGGTGGAGGAGGAACAGCAGCTCGCCCCGGCGTACGGCCTCGACGTCCGGCGGGAGGCCGTCGAGGACGGGCCGGGCGCCGGCGTCGGCGGCGACGCGGGCGAGGAGGGCGCGCAGGGCGTCGGGCTCGGGGAGGGTGGAGACGTACCAGGCGCGGTCGCGGCGCAGGACGGCGGGCAGCCCGTCGAGCTCACCGCCCTTGTAGACGGTTTCCACCGAGCTCTCCTCGGTCTCCAGTTCCTCGGACCACAGAGTGCCCCGGAAACCGTCGCACCCGACGGTCTCCCCCTCCTCCAGCGGCCACCACTCGTGCAGGACGCGGATGCCGAACAGCTCGCGCAGCCGGGCGTCCATACCGCCCGGGCGGATCCGGTCGTCCTCGTCGGCTACGCCGGTGAGGAAGCCGCTGACCAGGGTGCCGCCGCCGCGGACGTAGGCGAGGAGGTTGTCGATCGCCGGGTCCGTCAGCGCGTACAGCTGGGGGACGACGACCAGCCGGTAGCCGGTGAGGTCGTGTTCGGGATGGGCGAAGTCGGTGGTGAGGTGGGCCTCCCACAGGGCGCGGTGCCAGGCGTGGAGCACGGCAGAGTGGTCGACCCGGCTGGAGGGGCGGCCGTCCTGGGCGCCCGCCCACCAGGCGTGCCAGTCGTGCAGGATCGCGATGTCCGCGGTGATCCGGCTGCCCGCCACCTCGCCCCCGACGCGGGCCAGCTCTGCGCCGAGCTGCTTGACCTCCTGGTACGTCCGCCCCTGCTCCCCCGCGTGGCTGACCATCCCGGAGTGGAACTTCTCCGCGCCCTGGCGGGACTGGCGCCACTGGAAGTAGCAGACGGCGTCGGCGCCCCGGGCGACGGCCTGGAGGGACCAGAGACGGTTGAGGCCGCGCGGCTTGGGGTGGTTCACGCCGCGCCAGTTGACCGGCCCGGCCGCCTGCTCCATCAGCATCCAGGGGCCGCGGGCCTGTGAGCGCGTCAGGTCCTGGACCAGCGCGCCCTGTTGCGGACCGAGCGGGTCGCGCGGGTCGGGGTAGAGGTCGACGGAGACGACGTCCTCCTCCTCGGCCCAGCGCCAGGCGTCCTGGCCGAGGAACAACGGCATGAAGTTGGTGGTGACCGGGATGTGCGGGGTGTGCCGGGCGACGATGTCGCGCTCGGCGACGTAGCACTCCAGGAGCATGTCGGAGGTGAAGCGCCGGAAGTCCAGCACCTGGGTGGGGTTCTTCAGGTAGTGCGGGGTGCGCGGCGGCAGGATGCCGTCCCAGGTGTCGTAGCCCTGGCTCCAGAAGGCGGTGCCCCAGGCGGTGTTGAGGGCGTCGAGGGTGCCGTACTTCTCGCGCAGCCAGCGGCGGAAGGCGGCGGCGGCCTCGTCACCGTGGTCGTAGGTGCAGTACTCGTTGTTGATGTGCCACATAGTGAGGGCGGGGTGGCCGGCGTAGCGGGCGGCCAGGTCCTCGGTGATGGCGGCGGCGTGGCGGCGGTAGGTGGCGCTGGAGTGCGAGAAGTGCTGGCGGCCGCCCCACCACTCGGTGCGGCCGTCCTCGGTGCGGGGCAGGGTGTCCGGGTGGAGGCGCCCGAGCCACGGGGGCGGGGAGGAGGTGGGGGTGGCGAGGACGACGCCGATGCCGTTGTCCCGCATCAGGTCCATCAGCCGGTCCAGCCAGCCGAACTCCCGGGCGCCCGGCTCGGGTTCGAGCTTCGCCCAGGAGAAGACGCCGAGGGTGACGGAGTTGACGCCGGCCTCCCGCATGAGGCGTACGTCCTCGTGCCAGGTCTCCTCGGGCCACTGCTCGGGGTTGTAGTCGCCGCCGAAGAGGATGCGGCCCCGGGTGGCGTCGCCCAGGGCCGGCCTCTTCGCGGTGGTCACACGGGCTCCCCGTACTGGATGCCGCGCCCGTTGGTGGCGAGGTAGACGCGGCCGTACACGCGCGGGTCGCCGGTGATGGTCTCGCCGGTCCAGCCCCACTGGTGGGCGTCGTCGTTGATCCGCACCCAGGTCTTCGCCTCGTCGTCGGAGCGGTACACGGCGGTGATGGCCTCGGTGGCTCCGACCAGGTAGATCGCCGGGTAGGCGGCACCGTCGGCGGCCTTGCCGAAGCCGAGGGTGTACGACGCCCAGGGGCCGGCGACCTTGGAGAAGTTCGCGCCGCCGTCCGTGGACCGGTACAGCCCGTTCCACTTGGTGCTCAGCCACAGGTCGCCGGACCGGCCGGGCGCCGCGACCAGCTCGAACTGGCTGTCGCCGGAGGGCAGCCCGGCCGCGCGCGCGGTGAAGGTGAGGCCGCTGTCCGTACTGGCGAACAGCGTTCCCGTGTCGGTGTCGTACGCGTAGAAGCGCGTGGGGTCGGCCGGGTCGGCGACCGGCGTGGCGCCCTTCGGGAAGGAGGAGACCTCGGCCCAGGTGGCGCCGTTGTCGGTGGAGCGCTGGGCCGGGTACTTGGTGCCGTCCCAGTGCACGAAGACCCACAGCAGCACGCTGCCGTCGGTGTTGGTGGCGATCGGTCCCGGCGCGTCCTTGCCGAGGGCGGGCTGGGCCGCGAAGGGCGCCCAGGTCCGCCCGCCGTCGTTCGACCAGGCGCCGTTGCCGTGGTCGCCCCAGCCGGTGCGCACGACGTACGACGGCCTGGCCGCGGCCATCGCGAGTCCCGTCGCGGTGCCGAACACGGGGTTCGTGGCCATGCCGCGCGACGGGGACGCGGTGAGCCGCTCGTGGTACAGCACGCCGATGTCCCCGCATCCGCTGATCAGGTGCGCCTCCCCGGTCGGCGGCGAGATCAGCTGACGCACGGACGTCTCCTCCAGGCCGCGGATCTGCGGCGCCCAGCGCTTCAGGTCCCGGGTGCCGTAGAGGGTGGCGCCGGTGCCGTACACGATGTGCTTCGAGTCGTACGGGTCGACGGCGACGGCCTGGATCCACCAGCCGAACTTGGGCCGATCCTCGCCCCACTTGAGGTAAGGAGTCTCCGACACGTCGAAGACGGCGGTGTCCTTGAGGGACGTCCAGCTGCGGCCGCCGTCGGTGCTGCGGTACAGGGTGTCGACCGCCGCCCACCGGTTGTTGGTGGAGACGACGACGGTGCCGGGTCGGCAGGCGTCCACGGCGACGCCGCCGTAGCCGAAGCTGTCGGTGGAACCGTCACTGGTCGTCCCGCCCGGCTTCACCGGGGTGACCTCGGTCCACTTGCCGGTGGCCGTGGCCAGCTTGTGCACGCTGCCGTCGGACTGGCCGTTGGGGCCGGGCGCGTCGGCGTACGTCACGTACAGCTCGCGGGTGTGCCTGTCGTACGCGGCGCGGATCGGGACCTTGGCGGCGGTGCCGGTGGGCTGTCCGGGGACGGGCTCCCAGGTCGTACCGTCCGCGGTTCGGTAGAGGTTCGCGGCGGTGCCGCCGGCGTCGCCCCAGCCGGCGTAGACGGTGCGGCCGGCGGCGACGAGGAGGGTGACGCCCTGGCCGGTGGCACTGGGGGTGGCGGGGAAGGTGCTCGCGGCCGCCCAGGTGGCGCCCCGGTCGGTGGACTTGAGGAGTCCGTCGTGCCGCGTCCCCAGCCAGAGGGTGTCGCTGCTGCGCGGATCGACGAGCAGGCGCTCGCCCGTGCCCCGGCCGTCCTCGTTGGCGCCGAGCTTCACGGTGAGGTCGGTACGGGCCCAGGTGGCGCCGCGGTCCTCGGAACGGAGGATCGCGCCGTTGCCGGCCCAGGACTGGGCGTAGGTGCCCAGGGCGAGGTAGAGGCGGTCCGGGTGGGCCGGGTCGACGGCGAGGGCCTCGACGCCGAGGAGGTTCCAGTCGTCCCAGCCGAGGTGGTCGGTGAGCGGGGTCCAGCGGGACGTGCGGTCGTCCCATCTGTACGCGCCGCCGATGTCGGTGCGGGCGTAGGCGAGGTCCTTGACCGAGGGGTGGAAGAGGACGCCGGTGACGAAGCCCGTGCCGCCTATGACGGCGTTGCGCCAGCGGTAGGCGGGGGCGGCGGGTTCGGCCTGCTCCGCGGCGCGTGCCTGGAAGGCAGGGACGGCCGTGAGGGCTGCTGCGGCTGCCGTCCCGGCGAGGACGGTGCGGCGGCTGAGGGGGGAGGTGTGCATGGCTGTACCTCGCAGGGGGTTGGGTTCGTGGACCTGGGTTCGCTGGTGCCGTGCGTTGCGGCTGGGGGGGGGACGCGCGGCCCGGCGCTGACGGGGCACCGCCTGCGCCCACTCCCGCCGCCTGGGGCCCCCAGGGCCTTGAGGCACTGGGGGAGGCACGACTGCCCGCAGCTGGGCGGGAGGGCCGGCCACCGCGGCACCCGGTGGCCAGGCGGGACGGTTCGGCTGGCAGCAGTGCGACTCCCCAGGGGCGCGGGGCTGTATCGATGTACGGCTCCGCCGCGTGGGCGCGACCGGCCACCGACGGCCTGTCGACGACAGACGGCCGAGCGTTCTACGGCGCGGGGACCTAGCTCCGGCGTCAGCCCTTCACCGCGCCGGTCAGCATCCCCTTCTTGAAGTGTTTCTGGACGAACGGCGACAGGACGGCCACCGGCAGCAACGCCATCACCATGACCGCCATCTGCACGGCCAGGCCGGACAGTTCGCCGGTCTTGATGGCCTGGCCCAGCCCGACCGGCGCCTCCTGCTTCTGCACCAGCTGGATCATGACGTTCTGCAGCGGCATCATGTCCTGGTCGTTGAGGTACAGCGACGCGTTGAACCAGGCGCTCCAGTAACCGACCGCGTAGAACAGCGTGATCACGGCCAGCACCGCACGCGACAGCGGCATGACGATCTGCCACAGGATCCGGAAGTCGCCCGCGCCGTCGATCCGCGCGCTGTCGATCAGTTCCTGCGAGATCCCCATGAAGAAGCCCCGCAGCACCAGGATGTTGAAGACGCTCACCGCGCTCGGCAGGATCAGCGCGAGGTAGGTGTCGGTCAGGCCGAGGGACTGCACCAGCAGGTACGTCGGGATCAGACCGGCGCTGAAGAACATCGTCGCCAGCAGGATCATCAGCAGCCAGCGGTGGCCCAGCGAGCCCGTGCGGGACAGCCCGTAGGCGCACAGCACCGACACCGTCATCGAGAACGCCGTACCGACGAGCGTGATCAGGATGCTGATGATGGCGGCACGGGTGACCTGACCCCCGCTCAGCAGCTCCTGGTAGGCCACGAACGTGATCCCCTTCGGGATCATCACCAGTCCGCCCGCCTCGTCGATCGTCTTCCGCGAGGACAGCGACGTGACGACGATGATCCACAGCGGGAACAGGATGCCCAGGCAGGCCAGCACCAGCACCAGGCCCTTGCTCGCCAGGCCCGCCGTCGAGGGCCTCTCCTCCCACACCGGCCGCGGCGGCGCCTCCCACCAGCGGGGTTCGGCCGCGGCCCCCCGCTCACTCGCCGGCTTGTCGATCACGGCACTCACTTCTTGTACACCCCCTGCTCGCCCATGAGATGGGCCACCTTGTTGGCGACGAGGACCAGCCCGAGGCTCACCACGCCCTTGATGAGCCCGGCGGCGGCCGCGTAACTGAAGTCCTGGTTGCGCACGCCGTTCCACCAGACGAAGGTGTCGAGGACCTCCGCCGCGCCCGGTCCGACGGCGTCGCGTTGGAGGAGGATCTGTTCGAAGCCGACGGTGAGGGCGTCGCCGACGCGCAGCACCAGCAGCAGGGCGATCACCGGGCGCAGCGCCGGCAGGGTGACGTGCCAGATGCGGCGCCAGCGGTCGGCGCCGTCCATCGCGGCGGCCTCGTACAGGTCCTGGGGGACCGAGGCGAGCGCCGCGAGGAAGACGATGATCCCCCAGCCGGCGTCCTTCCAGACGGTCTGTGAGGTGATCAGGAACGGGAAGGTGTTCGGGTCGGTCATGATGTCGAGGCCGTCGTACCCGTGCTGGCGCAGCAGTTGGGACAGCATTCCCGCGCCGCCGAACATCTGCTGGAAGACGGCGATGACCAGCACCCACGAGAAGAAGTGGGGCAGGTAGAGAACGGCCTGCGCGACCGCCCGCACCCGGGGCCTGACCACGCTGTTGATGAGGAGCGCGAGCAGGATCGTGACCGGGAAGAACACCACCAGCTGCAGGAAGAACAGCACGAGGGTGTTCTGCACGGCCTGCCAGAAGGCGGAGTCGTCGAAGATCCGCTGGAAGTTCTCCAGGCCCACCCAGGGGCTGTGGAGGATGGAGACGGCCCCGTTGTCGCTGATGTAGGGGTCGTACTCCTGGAAGGCCACGACGTTGCCGAGGATCGGCACGTAGTTGAAGAGCAGCACCAGGAGGACGGCCGGCAGGGTCATCAGGAGCAGGACGCGGTCGCGTCTGAACCTGAGCCGCAGGCCGAGCTTCCCCTGCCGTGGGGTGCGCCGGGGCGTGCCGACGGCGTCGTCGGACGCCACCGGGGTCTCACCGGACTTCACCGGCGTACTGGCCTCGGTACCGCTCCGAGGCACCGTGCTGTTCGACACGGCCGTTCTCCTTGCCTCGGGGCCGGGTCAGCTCGCGGCCGAGCCGTTGTCGTCGAGCAGCTTCTTGTACCAGTCGCGCAGCTGGTCGCCGCCCTTCTTCTTCCAGTCGGAGACGGCCTGCTGCATGTCGCTGATCTTCTTGCGGCCGCGGGTGATGTCGTCCTCGAGCTGCTCGAAGTCGTTGGAGAGGTTGGTGTAGCGAGCGGGCTCGGTGATCATCTGGCCGTAGAAGCTGGACTTCTTGGTGAAGCCGCCCATCCGCTGCTGCCACTCCACCTGGGCCTTGGTGACGGCGGGGAAGTCGGGGTGGGCGAGGGTGGGGGCGGGGCTCGCGACCATGACGTAGGCGTTGAGGACCTGGTTGTTGCCCGCGGTGGTCTTGACGGGCACGCCGTCCTTGACCGTGTAGTGGGTGCCCTCCACGCCGTAGTTGGTCATCATGTATTCCTTGGTGCCGTACGGCGCGGCGGTGACGTTGGCGACGGCCAGCACGTCACGGATCACGGACTCCGAGGCCTTCTTGTTGACGTAGGCGAAGATGCCGGCCGGCTGTTCGGCCCAGACCGTCGGGTCGCCGCCGTCGTGGCCGTAGACGTCCATGCCCCAGATCTTGAAGTCCGGGTTCTGGGTGGCCTGTTCCGCCGTGCGGCTCCACCACTGGCTGATGTTGTTGGAGTAGATCAGGAACTCGCCCGCCGCGAACTTGGGGCCCGGGTCGGGGGCGTTCTTGCCCATCATCGCGTCGGGGTGCACCACCCCGGCGGCGAAGAGCTTGCGGGTCCACTCCAGCGCTTCGAGGTACTCCTCCGTCTCGATGCGGTTGATCAGCTTGCCGTCGACGAGGTTCCAGCCGAGCGGCTTCTCACTGCCGGAGAGCACACCGAACATCTGCCAGGCGGTCCACTTCATGTCCAGGCAGGCCCACCGCTTCGCCTTGGCGTTGGTGATCTCCTTGGCCAGCGCCAGGAACTCGTCCGCCGTCCGCGGGGTCTCGTACCCCTCCTTGTCGAAGATGTCCTTGCGGTACAGGGGCACGATGCCGGTGACGTACGACTGCGGCATCGGCAGGCCGCGCAATTTGCCGCCGATGATGCAGCGCTGCCAGGCGTCGGTCGGGATGGCCGCGAGGTTCGGATACTCCTTGACCGCGTCCCCGGAGAGGTAGGGACCGAGGTCGGCGAACTTGCTGATGATCGCGCTGGGTATCTTGCCGCCCATGTTCCAGCTGGGGACGACCACCACGTCCGGTACGTCGCTGGAGGCGAGGACCGCGCCGAGCTTCTGGTCGTAGGTGTTGCCGTCCTGGTTCTGCCAGACGACGTCGACGCCGATCAGGTCGTTCATCCCCTTGTAGTAGGGGTTGTCCTGCTTGGGCGGGGAGCCCCAGAACGGCGACATGATGGTGACCTTGCCGCCCTTGCCGAGCTTCTTGGGCACCGAGATCTTGAGGGTGGCGAGGTCCAGCTTGCTGGTGAAGCCGACCGGGGAGCCGTTCTTGGCGGGGATGTCGGGCGTGACGACGTTGCTGGCGACGTACGCCGGCAGGATCTTCTTCGCGTCCTTGCCCGACGTGGTGCCATCACGCGAACCGCTGTCCGCACCGCCGCAGGCGGCCAGCAGCGGCATCCCTCCCGCCACCGCTGCGGTGGCGACCGCCGTGGAGGCGAGGAAGCTTCTCCGGCTCGGGCCGGAAGGACCTGAAGAGGGGGAAGCGGCGTTCGGCGTCATTGCGTCAACCCTTCATGGCGCACCAGGACACCCGGCGGTGGCCGTCGGCTGCGGTGTCTCGAGTGGAACTGGCTGAGCTGAAGCGGTTCTCGGCCCGTGATCGTCGGAGGACTGGGCGCCGCCGGCGGCGGCTCCGCACCGTCGAAGGATCGTCGAAGCGCTTCGATGTTGCTGCGAGGTTAAGTCAAGGGCAGGGGGTGCACAAGGGTCGCTCGCAAGATTCCTCCGAGCTGTCCCAGGTTTCGCGCACGGTCATATGCGGCTTGAAATGACGCCTGAGCGTCAGAGTTGTTGCGGTGGGGTCTCTTGACACCCACCCCGACGTCGAATGAGCATCGAAGCGCTTCGAAAGCGTCTCCCCGCTCCATCGCAAAGGGATCCCCAACGTGACCGCACCCACGCCGCCCACGCCGCCTTTCCGCGATCCGCATCTGCCGTTCGCGAAGCGCATCGACGATCTGCTGTCGCGCCTGACCCCGCAGGAGAAGATCTCCTTCCTGCACCAGTTCGCGCCCGCCGTGGAGCGGCTCGGCATCGCCGCGTTCCGCACCGGCCAGGAAGCGCTGCACGGTGTGGCGTGGATGGGTCCGGCGACGGTGTTCCCGCAGGCCGTGGGGTTGGGCGCGACCTGGAACCCGGAGCTGGTGCGCCGGGTCGGCGAGGCGGTGTCCAAGGAGGTCCGCGCGATGCGCGCCCGCGACGAGCGCGTCGGCCTCAACGTCTGGTCCCCCACCGTCAACCTGCTGCGCCACCCCCTGTGGGGCCGCAACGAGGAGGGCTACTCCGAGGACCCGAAGCTGACCTCGGCCATCGCCACCGCGTACACCCAGGGCCTGCGCGGGGACCATCCGACGTACTGGCGTACAGCCCCGGTCCTCAAGCACTGGCTGGCCCACAACAACGAGACCGGCCGGGACGTCACGTCCTCCTCGGTCCGCCCGCGCGTGCTGCACGAGTACGACCTGCGCGCCTTCCGCGAGACGGTCGAGGCGGGCGCGGTGGCCGGTGTGATGCCCGCGTACAACCTGGTCAACGGCCGCCCCAACCACGTCTCCCCGTACCTGCGCGAGCACCTGCGGGCCTGGACCGAGCAGGATCTGCTGGTCTGCTCGGACGCGGGCGCGCCCTCCAACCTGGTCGACTCCGAGCACTACTTCGACACCCACGAGGAGGCGACGGCGGCCTCGCTGACCGCCGGCGTGGACAGCTTCACCGACCACGGCACGGACGGCTCCACGATCACCGCCCGCCTCCGGGGGGCGCTGGACCAGGGCCTGCTGACCGAGGCCGACATCGACACGGCGGTCCGCCGGCAGCTCTCGGTCCGCTTCCGTCTGGGCGAGTTCGACCCGCACTACGATCCGCACGCGGGCACCGGCGAGTTCGACACCCCGGCCCACCGCGCCCTGGCGCGGGAGGCGGCCGAGCAGGCGGTCGTCCTGCTGCGCAACGACGGCGTCCTGCCGCTCGCCCCCGACACCCGTCTCGCCGTCGTCGGTCTGCTCGCCGACGAGTGCAAGCTCGACTGGTACAGCGGCACGCTGATCCACCGCTCCACTCCCCTGGAGGGGCTGTACGAGCGGTTCGGCGCCGAGCGCGTGGAGTTCGCGGAGGGCGTGGACCGCGTCCTGCTGAAGACGTCCGCGGGAACGTTCCTGAAGGTCCCGTCCGCCCCCGAGGCCGCCGACGAGGCGCGTGGCGCCGAGGGCGCCCTGGACCCGGCGCTGCTCGCGGGCCGCACCGACCTGCCCCCGCTCACCACCGACACCACCGGCACCGAGTTCGCCCTGGTGGACTGGGGCGAGGACCTCCTCACCCTGCGCGCCCCCGACGGCCGCTACCTCTCGGTCGCCGACGACGGCTTCCTGCGCGCCTCCGCCGACCAGCCCGGCGGCTGGATCGTCCAGGAGACGTTCCGCCTCGAACCCCATGAAAACGGTCACCTCCTGAAGCACGTGGGAACGGGTCGCCACGTCTCTGTCACCGCCGAGGGCGTGAAGGTTGCCGAGGAGAATCCCGAGGTTCTCGACCTCATCGTCGTCGAACGCGGCGAGGACGCAGTGACCCGCGTCACGTCCGAGGCGGACGTGGTCGTGGTCGTCGCGGGCAACGACCCGCACATCAACGGCCGTGAGACCGAGGACCGCACGACCCTGCGGCTGCCGCCCCAGCAGGCACGGATCCTGGAGGCGGCCCGGGCGGCCAACCCGCGCACGGTGCTGGCGCTGGTGTCGGCGTACCCGTACGCGTTCGAGCCGGGGCGGCTGTCGGCGGTGCTGTGGACCGCGCACGGCGGGCAGGCCGCGGGCACGGCGCTGGCGAGGATCCTGGCCGGTGACGTCTCCCCCGCGGGCCGGCTGCCGCAGACCTGGTACGCCGACGACGCCGACCTGCCCGACCTGCTCGACTACGACGTGATCGGCGCCCGCCAGACGTACCTGTACTTCGAGGGCACCCCGCTGTTCCCGTTCGGGCACGGTCTGTCCTACGCGTCGTTCGCCTACGCCGACCTGGCCGTGGGCGTCGGGGGCGACTCGGCGCGGGTCTCCTTCACGGTGACCAACACGGGGGACGTGACCGCCGACGAGGTCGCCCAGCTCTACACGCGCGCGGTGGACCCGTCGGTCTCCCGGCCGCGCCGTGAGCTGCTGGCCCACCGCAGGATCACCCTGGCCCCGGGCGAGAAGGCGGAGGTGTCCTTCGAGGTCCCGCTGTCCGCCTTCGCCTTCTGGGACGTGGCCCGGGGCGACTGGCGCCGCGAGCCGGGCCCGTACGACCTGCTGGTCGGCGCGTCCAGCGAGGACGTCCGGCTGCGGACGACGGTGACGCTGGACGGCGAGCCCGCCGCCCCGCGCCCGGTCCTGCGGCGCGGCCTGTCCGCCGTCGACTTCGACGAGCAGAGCGGCACCGAGATCGTGGACCGGACGAAGGTGTCGGGCGACGCGGTGACGCCGGTGGCAGGCGGTTCGGGCGAACTGCTCTACCGGGCCTGCGACTTCGGGGCCGGCGTCGGCGGGGTGACCGTGGAGGTGGCCGGCGAGGGCACGGTGGAGGTCTCCCTGGCCGGCGGCCCGGCCCTGGCGACCCTGACACTCGACACGCCCACGTCGGGCCCGTACGACTACACCACGCTCGACGCCCCGTTCACCGCCGAGGGTGTGCACGACCTGCGGCTCAGACTGCGCGGCCCGCTACGGCTCGCGCTCGTCGGCTTCTCCGGTTGAGGGTCCGGACCAGGCCGACGCGAAGAAGGGGCCCGGCACCGGAAGGCATCGGTGCCGGGCCCCTTCGGGGACAGCGATCTCGCGTCACGGGCGAGATTACCTGAAAATGGTTCCCATTAGCCAGAGGATCGGGCCGGAAAGTCGGGGAAACCGGAGAGCGGAGCCGGAGAGCGGCCGGAGGGTTGCGCGTCAGAGAGCGAGCCCCGTGAGGACCAGCACCCGCTCGTAGGTGTAGTCGTCCATCGCGAACTTCACGCCCTCGCGGCCCACACCGGACTGCTTGGCCCCGCCGTACGGCATCTGGTCGGCGCGGTAGGAGGGCACGTCGCCGACGATCACACCGCCGACCTCCAGCGCGCGGTGGGCGCGGAAGGCGACCTGGAGGTCATGGGTGAACACGCCCGCCTGGAGGCCGTACTTGGAGTCGTTGACGGCGGCGAAGGCCTCGGCCTCGCCGTCCACCTTCTGCACGGTCAGGACCGGCCCGAAGACCTCCTCGCAGGAGATCGTGACGTCCGCGGGCACGTCGGTGAGGACGGTCGGCGCGTAGGAGGCGCCGTCGCGCTTGCCGCCGGTGAGGAGGGAGGCGCCGGCCGCGACGGCCTCGTCCACCCAGGTCTCGACGCGCTTGGCGGCGTCCTCGCTGACCAGCGGGCCGACGTCGGTCTTGTCGTCGGAGGGGTCGCCGGTGACCTGGGCCTCGACGGCGGCGACGATGCGCGGCAGCAGGCGGTCGTACACGGAGGCGTCCGCGATGACCCGCTGCACGGAGATGCAGGACTGGCCGCCCTGGTAGTTGGAGAAGGTGGCGATGCGGGTCGCGGCCCAGTCGAGGTCGGCGTCGGAGGCGTAGTCCCCGAGGACCACGGCCGCGCCGTTGCCGCCCAGCTCCAGGGTGCAGTGCTTGCGCGGCACCGAGTCCATGATCGAGTAGCCGACCTTCTCGGAGCCGGTGAAGGAGATGACCGGCAGCCGCTCGTCCTGGACGAGGGCGGGCATGCGGTCGTTGGAGACCGGCAGGATGCTCCAGGAGCCGGCGGGCAGCTCGGTCTCGGCGAGCAGCTCGCCGATGACCAGGCCGGAGAGCGGGGTGGCCGGGGCGGGCTTGAGGATGATCGGCGCGCCGGCCGCGATCGCCGGGGCGACCTTGTGGGCGCACAGGTTCAGCGGGAAGTTGAACGGCGCGATGCCGAGCACGACGCCCTTCGGGAAGCGCCGGGTGAGGGCGAGGCGCCCCTGACCGCCGGGGTCGGTGTCGAGCCGCTGGGCCTCGCCGCCGTTGAACCGGCGGGCCTCCTCGGCCGCGAACCGGAAGACGGAGACGGCACGGCCGACCTCGCCGCGCGCCCACTTGATCGGCTTGCCGTTCTCGGCCGAGATCAGCCGCGCGATCTCCTCGGTGCGCTCGACGAGCCGCTTGCTGACGTGGTCGAGGGCGGCGGCGCGGACATGGGCCGGGGTGGCGGCGAACTCGTCCCGTACGGCGTACGCGGCGGCCACGGCCTCCTCGACCTGCGCCTCGGTCGGCACGCTGACCCTGCCGACGAGACGGCCGTCCCACGGGGAGGTGACGTCGAAGCTGTTCTCGCCGGTGACCTGGCGGCCGGCGAGCCAGAAGGCGTGGGTGGCTGCCACATTCTCTATGGCCATGTGAGTCCCGGCCCTTCCGCGTTGGGGGTGTGCTGACTTTCGTGGTCCACGGTAGGGGCGGGGAGGCGGCCGGTCGTTTGTCCGGGACGTAGTGGTGGGGGGTCGGGGCGCGCCGGTTTGGCGCGGTCGGCTAGGACGCGACGCGCCGTAGGAACAGCCACAACGCCGCCAGCATCGCCACGCCCAGGCACCAGCTGGCCACGACGTCCAACGGCCAGTGGTAGCCGTGCCGGACCAGTCCGAAGGAGACGGCCGCGACGAGGAGGGCGGCGGTGGCGACGACCGCGCGGCGCGCGAGGGCCGTGAGCAGCCAGGGCAGCAGGATCAGGGCGGCGGACCCGTAGGCGACGGCCGCCGTCGCCGTGTGCCCGGAGGGGTAGTACCCGGTGGCCGGTGGCACGACGGGTGTGCCCGGCCGGGCCGTCCACTCCTTCAGGGGGACGACGATCAGCGGGACCAGCACCATCAGCACGAGCGCGGCGCCGGACGGCAGCCACCATCGCCCCACGCCCGCCGCCCTGCCCCGCCGGGCGACGTACCAGGCGACCAGCACCAGCACGGGCACCGCGACCGACACATTGCCCAGGTCGGCGAGGAGGTCGGAGGCCCGGTCCGGTTCGACGAGGGCGCGGCTGAGGCGCCCGTCGAGGCCGAGCAGGGGTCCGTCGGTCGCGACCTGCCAGGTGAACAGCGCGAACAGGACGGTGGGCAGGGCGAAGAGGAGGGCGAGGAAGGAGACACCCGGGGCGGGCGTGTCGGGGTCCGGCGGCGCGTCCTCGGTCCGCTGGTGGGTGCGGGTCGGCATGGGCCCAAGCTTGACAGGTGCGGCCGGGCGCGGATGCCATCGACGGCCGGCCGCCGGTGCGCTCCGTGATCACGCCCGACGAGACCAGGCGGGAGAGGCGGGACGAGACACATCGAGGGGAAGGCCGGATCGTGAACGCCGCAAAAAGAAGGCCCCGGCGAACCGGGGCTCAGTGGTCTGCACCTCAGAAGGAGGTCGGCCACCCCGGAACAGGGGGGGTGGTTCCGGGGTGGCCGTCCGGATCGGAACGCCGGCCGCCCCGGGGGGTTTGGGGCGGGCGACCGTCCGATCGGTGAGGAGATCCGAAGCCCTCAGGCTCCGGTTGTGTGCGCGAGGGCACGACCAGGTCGAAGCTGGGGAGGCCCCGTCCTGGGTTCACCCACAGTCCCCTGTGGGCGGGGTGTATCTCTCATCTGGGTAGAACCTACGGCAGTGACTGGCGGGACGACAGACGGAATCCCGTCCCGCCATCCACCCCGCACACCTTCTTCACACGCTCTGCCCGGCCCGGAATTCCGCGTCTGCCGGGAGCGGTGCCGAAGGGCGGCTCAGATACGGGCGAAGGCCTGCTCGATGATGTCCAGACCCTCGTTGAGCAGGTCGTCGCCGATGACGAGCGGCGGCAGGAAGCGCAGGACGTTGCCGTAGGTGCCACAGGTCAGGACCAGCAGGCCCTCCTGGTGGCAGGCCTTGGCCAGCGCGGCGGTCGCCTCCGGGTTCGGCTCCTTGGTGGCGCGATCCTTGACCAGCTCGATGGCGATCATCGCGCCGCGCCCCCGCACGTCGCCGATGACGTCGAACTTCTCGGCCATGGCGCCCAGCCGGGCCTTCATCGTCGCCCCGATCGCCTTCGCCCTGGCGTTGAGGTCGAGCTCCTTCATCGTCTCGATGGAGCCGAGCGCACCGGCGCAGGCGACCGGGTTGCCGCCGTAGGTGCCGCCCAGGCCGCCCGCGTGCGCGGCGTCCATGATCTCGGCGCGGCCGGTGACGGCGGCGAGCGGGAGACCACCGGCGATGCCCTTGGCGGTGGTGATCAGGTCGGGGACGATGTCCTCGTCCTCACAGGCGAACCACTGGCCGGTGCGGCAGAAGCCGGACTGGATCTCGTCGGCGACGAAGACGATGCCGTTGTCCTTGGCGAACTGGCTGATCGCGGGCAGGAAGCCCTTCGCCGGCTCGATGAAGCCGCCCTCGCCTAGCACCGGCTCGACGATGATCGCGGCCACGTTGTCCGGGCCGACCTGCTTGGTGATCTGGTCGATGGCCTGCGCGGCGGCCTCCGGACCGCAGTTGTCCGGGCCGGTCGGCCAGCGGTAGGCGTACGCCATCGGCATGCGGTACACCTCGGGCGCGAACGGCCCGAAGCCGTGCTTGTACGGCATGTTCTTCGCCGTCAGCGCCATCGTGAGGTTCGTCCGGCCGTGGTAGCCGTGGTCGAAGACGACGACCGCCTGGCGCCTGGTGTAGGCGCGGGCGATCTTCACGGCGTTCTCGACGGCCTCGGCGCCGCTGTTGAACAGCGCGGACTTCTTGGCGTGGTCACCCGGGGTGAGCTCGGCGAGGGCCTCGGCGACCGCGACGTACCCCTCGTACGGGGTGACCATGAAACAGGTGTGGGTGAAGTCGGCGAGCTGCGCGGAGGCCCGGCGTACGACGGCCTCGGCGGAGGCGCCGACGCTGGTCACCGCGATGCCGGAGCCGAAGTCGATGAGGCGGTTGCCGTCGACGTCCTCGATGATGCCGCCGCCCGCGCGCGCCGTGAAGACCGGCAGCACCGAGCCCACGCCCTGCGCGACCGCGGCGACGCGGCGGGCCTGCAGCTCCTGCGACTTCGGGCCGGGGATGGCGGTGACGACGCGGCGCTCCTGGGGAAGTGCGGTCATGGGGGCTCCCTGATGATCTTGCGTGCCGGGCGGTCCGGGTGTTCGCGGGGGTGCGTTTTTCGGACGCATTACTTCTTTTCTCGCAGGCTAGGGCGGGAGGAGAGGTGCGGGCATGCTCCATGTGGGCGTTGTCGGCGGCTCGGGTTGTCCTTCGTGGCCATAGCCGCGCGGCCGCCCGTCGCCGTGGGCCCGGCCGCGTAAGCGGTGAACTCCCTTGGCGGGGGCGTTAGATTGACTCGGCGATGGTGGACGGAACGGCTGGTCAGGGGGCAAGGGCGATGGACAGCGACGGGACGCAGGACGCGCGGGGTACGCATGCGAATCCTGTGCCGCGCCCGGCGGGGCCGCCCGAGCGCCCCGCCGTACCGCCGGCGCCCCCCGCGGTGCCGCCGCGGCCGGCCCGCGCGCCCGGGGTGCCGCACACGTCCGGGCAGGTCACGCCGCCCTCCTCGGCCGTGGCGGCGTGGCTGAACGAGGCGCGTCCGGCGGCCCGGCCCGGCATCTGGCGCTTCGGGTACCGGCTGCCGAAGGCCGCCGTGGCGGCGGAGCGGCTCTCGCCCGTCACCGTTCTCGGCATGCTGATTCCGCTGGTGGTCGCGCTGGTGCTGTGGTCGCTGTGGCGGCAGGGCAGCCTCCCGTACCAGTTCGCGCCGCTGCGGCTGTTCACTCCGGACGACTGGTGGTGGGGCGGCACGATCGCCTCGCCACGGAACATGGAGGGCGCCGAGGCACGGGTCGTCTACGACGGCGTCTTCTTCGCCGTCCTCGTCTACGCGATGGGCCGGCTGGGCGGCTGGCTCGACGCCGCCCGCCACTTCGTCGGCCGCCGGCCGCAGCCCGCGCGGGCCCTGCTCGCCCTCCTGTGCGCGCTGGCCGCGCTGAGCTTCGTGTTCCCCAGCGCCTTCCCCGGGGTCGGCTGGGACGCCCTGCCCGTCGTCGACCCGCTGTTCTCGCTGATCGTCCTGATCTCCGGCAGCTACGAACTGTTCGCCTCCCCCACCTTCACCGACTCGCTGTACGCGGTGATCACGCTGCTGGTGGTGTGGCCGTTCGCGGTGCTGGGCGGCTGGTGGCCGTACCTGAAGGAACGACTCGCCGCCCGGCGCGAGAGCCCGGACCGTCCCGGGCCGGCGAGCGTCGAGCGGCCGCGCGCGCAGTGGCCGCAGCTGCGGGACGCCGGGCAGTACGAGGCGGCGGACGTGCTGACCGCCGAGGTCGCGGCCGGGCGGATGAACGACGTGGACTGCGCGCGGGTGCGGCGGGCGTGGACGGTGGGGCTGCCCGACTTCGGGGAGACCGTGCTGCGGGAGGGCGGCGCCGCCTGGGCCCACCCCTCCGGGGACCGCGATCTGCCCCGGCGCGGCGCGCGCCACGATCTGCTCGCGGGCCAGGTCCGCATCGGCCGCTGGGTGGCCGCCGAGCGCGCCCCCGTCGCCTACCACGACGCGGGCGCGGCGCTCGGCCCCGAGGTGCTGGGCACCTCGCTGCTGGCGGTCGGGCCGTCCGGCTCGGGCAAGACACGCACGCTCGTCGAGCCGCTGACCGAGGCACTGGCCCTCCAGGCGCTCACCGGAGGCTGTGCCCTGGTCGCGGTCTCCTCGCCGGGCAGCCCGCTCGGCTCCGACTCCGCGTTCGACGTGATCGTACGGATCGGCGACCCGGCGTCCGTCCACGACCTGGACCCGTACGCCCAGTCCGACGACCCCGACGAGGCGGCCGCCGTCCTCGCCGAGGCGCTGGTCGGCGACCTCGACACCGTGAACGGCCAGAGCGCGACCACCGCGCTCGCCCAGCTCCTCGGCCCCTACCGGGCCGTGCACGGCCGCTTCCCGACGCTGCCCGTGCTGCGCGAGCTGCTCGAGGGCGAGCCGACGGCGCTGTCCGCGCTGCGGGAGGCCGTGGCCGGGGACGAGGTCATGCGCCGCGAGCTGGAGGCGCGCGTCCGGCAGACGGGCGCCCCCGGCGACCCGGGCCGCGCCCTCGCGGACCGGCTCGCGCTGCTGAACCGGCCGGTGTTCGCCGAGTTCTTCGGCGGGGGCGGCCGGCCGGACGAGGCCGGGGGCGGCTCCCACCGCGCCTTCTCGCTGCGGGCCGTCGCCCACCACCCGCTGCGCGTCCGCGTCGACCTGCCCGAGCGCGGCCACGAGGAGGCCGCCCGGCTGATCACCCGGCTCGTCCTCGCCCAGTTCCACACCGTCGTACGGGAGGGGCGGCGCGCGCACTTCGCCTGCCTGGTCCTGGACGACGCGACGGGGACGGTCACCGCGGAGTCGGTGCGCCGCATCCAGCGCCTGCGCTCGCAGAACGCCGGTGTGGTGCTCGCCCTGCGCAGCATCGGCGACGTCCCCGAGGCCCTGCACGGGCCGCTGTACGGGGCGGTCGGCTGCCGGATGGCGTTCTCCGGGATCACCACCTGGGACGGCAGCCGGTTCGCGCAGACCTGGGGCACCGAGTGGGTGGAGACGACGGAGGTCGCCAAGCACACCGTCTTCGCCGACCAGCCGATGACCCGGGCCCTGCACGCCCTGCGCAAGCTGGTCACCGGCAAGGCGGTGACCACCGACGCGGTGACCGTGCGCCAGGTCGAGCGGGAGCGGTGGTCGGCGTCCCAGCTGGCCCACGAGGTGCCGCCGGGGCACGCGGTGCTGTCCCTGACGACCGTCAAGGGCGAGCACGCGCCGCCGTTGCTGGTGGATCTGCGGGGGTGAGGGGCGGACGGGGCTGTTCCCCGGTCCGAGGGCCCTGGCCTACGGGGCCTTGGCGTACGAGGGCCTTGCTGTATGGGTGCCTTGACGTACGGGTGCCTTGACGTACCGGTGCCTTGATGTACGGGGACGCCGACTTACGGGGACCTCGGCGTACGGGGGACGTACGGGACCTTACAGTGAGGCAGAATCGACACAGGTCCTTCATACGAAGCGGCCAAAGGATCACGCAGCTGACGCGGACGATCTCGCACACGCTCACCTCTCCGACCTGAAGGCCCCATGCCTCCCACGCTCGCCTCGCTCGTCCACCACTCCGCGCTGAAGCTGACCGTGCGGGCGGGCGAAGACCGTCTGGACGTGCCGGTGCGCTGGGCGCACGTCAGCGAGCTCGCCGACCCCGTGCCGTACATGGAGGGCGGGGAGCTGCTGCTGATCACCGCGCTGAAGCTGGACGCGGAGGACCCCGAGGCCATGCGACGCTATGTGAAGCGCCTGGCCGGGGCGGGGGTGGTGGGGCTCGGCTTCGCCGTCGGCGTCAACTACGAGGAGATCCCCGAGGCGCTCGTGGACGCGGCGCAGGAGGAGGGCCTGCCACTGCTGGAGGTGCCCCGCCGCACGCCCTTCCTCGCGATCAGCAAGGCGGTGTCGGCGGCGATCGCGGCCGATCAGTACCGGGCCGTGACGGCCGGGTTCGCGGCCCAGCGCGAGCTGACCAGGCAGGCGCTGACGGACGGCCCGGAGGGCCTGCTCACCGCCCTCGCCTCCCAGGTCGACGGCTGGACCGCGCTGTACGACGCCTCGGGCGCCGTCGTCGCGACCGCGCCCGAGTGGGCGGGGCGGCGGGCGGCGCGGCTCACGGCGGAGGTGGAACGGCTGCGGGAGCGGTCGGCGCCGGCCTCGGCGGTCGTCGGCGGGCCGGAGCACTCCGACCACGACGACCGGATAGAGCTGCACTCCCTCGGCACCGGCCGGCGCCCGCGCGCCGCCCTCGCGGTCGGCACGGCGTCCGCCCTCGGTACGGCGGAGCGGTACGCCGTCCACTCGGCCATCGCCCTGCTCACGCTCACCACGGAACGCTCCCGGTCCCTGCAGGCGGCGGAACAGCGGATCGGGGCGGCGGTGCTGCGCATGCTCCTGGCGGGCGAGCCGGATCACGCCCGTGCCGTCGCCGGGGATCTGTACGGGGGTCTGCTCGACGCTCCCTTCCGGGTGATCGTCGCCGAGTCGGCGACCGCCAAGCCGTCGGGGGATCCGCTGGGCGGCGTCTCCGAGGTCGTGGAGTCCGCGGCCGCGCGCTCCGGGGAGGCGGTGCTGGTCGTGCCCGAGGGTGAGCGGCTGGTGGCCCTGGTCGTGGACGGGGGTGCGGCCGTGGCGGCCTGCGCGCAGTACGCGGCGGGGCTGGAGGGTGCGCGGGCGGCGGGCGGCGGCGTCCGTGGGGGTGCCGGCCGTGAGGGTCGCGTCCGCGAGGGGCGCGTCCGCGAGGGCGGTGAGGAGGACGAGCTGGTCGTCGGTCTGTCCGCGCCGGCCGGGCCGATCGCGGCGGCCGCGGCGTACAAGCAGGCCGAGCAGGCGCTGTCGGTGGCTCGCCGCCGGGGTCGTGTTCTCGTGGAACACGAGCAGCTGGCGGCGGGCTCGGTTCTCCCTCTCCTCGGGGACGACGCGGTGAAGGCTTTCGCGGACGGGCTCCTGCGGGCCCTGCACGAACACGACGCGACTGGGCGGGGGGATCTGGTCGCCTCGCTGCGCGCCTGGCTGTCGCGCCACGGCCAGTGGGACGCGGCGGCCGCCGACCTGGGCGTCCATCGCCATACGCTGCGTTATCGGATGCGGCGGGTGGAGGAGATCCTGGGGCGCTCGCTGGATGATCCGGATGTGCGGATGGAGCTGTGGCTGGCGTTGAAGGCTACGGCTGCGGAGTAGTGGAGCAGGCGCGGGTGCGTTGCGCGTGCGCGTGCGCCTGGTGGTGGTGGGTGGGTCGGGGTCGTGGCGGTGCGGGCTGTTGCTGCCCCGTGCGCCTGGTGGTGGTGGGTGGGTCGAGGTCGTGGCGGTGCGGGCTGTTGCTGCCCCGTGCGCCTGGTGGTGGTGGGTGGGTCGGAGTCGTGGCGGTGCGGCGAGCCCGTCGCGTGTTGGGCGTACGGCTGCCTGCTGCCACAGTCCGACTTGGCTGTGACGAGCTGAGCGACGGGCTCCTGCCGCACCGCCACGACCCGCTCCCGTGCCATGGCGACTGCGGGAGCGTCGTGGCTGCGCCGCAGCGACCACGACCCGGGCATGTCGGAGGGCGGGTGCGGGAGCGTCGTGGCTGCGTCGTGGCGCCACGACTCGGGCCCGGGCCATGGCGGCTGCGGGAGCGTGGGGGCGTGGGTGCGGGTGGCGTCTACGGGTTCACCAGCGGGGGACCTGGGGGGTGGTCCACTCGGGGTGGGCTGCTCGCATCGCTGCCTCGTCGTCCCGGTCGCGGAGTGTGCCGTCGTCGTCGAGCCAGCGCTGGTGGAGGAACCGCAGGCGGTCCCGGTCGAGTTCGACGCCCAGGCCGGGGGTGTCGGACACGGTGATCCTGCCGTCGATGAAGGTGAGGCGGTCGGTCAGGACGTCCTCCGACTGCCAGGGGTAGTGCGAGTCGCAGGCGTGGTGGAGGTTGGGGACCGTGGCCGCCACGTGGGTCATGGCGGCGAGGCTGATGCCCAGGTGGGTGTTGGAGTGCATGGAGACGCCGACGCCGAAGGCGCGGCAGGTCGCGGCCAGTTGCTGCGTGTTGCGCAGGCCGCCCCAGTAGTGGTGGTCGGAGAGGACGACCTGGACCGCGTTCCGGGTGAAGGCCTCCTTGATCTCGGCGAACGTCGTCACGCACATGTTGGTGGCGAGCGGTACGTCGGTGGCGGCGGCGACCTCGGCCATGGCGGGGGTGCCGAGGGTCGGGTCCTCCAGGTACTCGAGGACGTCCCCGAGCTCCTTGGCCACCTTCAGCGAAGTCTCCACGTTCCAGGCGCCGTTGGGGTCGAGGCGCAGGGGGTGACCGGGGAAGGCCTCGGCCAGGGCGCGTACGGCGGCGATCTCCTCGTCCGGCGGGAAGACGCCTCCCTTGAGCTTGAAGGAGGTGAAGCCGTAGCGGTCCTTGAACTTGCGGGCCTGCTCGACGACTCCGGCCGGATCCACGGCGGCTCCCCAGTCGTCCTTCTCGCCTGCCACACCCTCGGGGTGGTCCGCCCACTTGTAGAAGAGGTACGCGCTGTACTCGACCGCGTCACGCACCTTGCCGCCGAGCAGGGCGTGCACGGGCAGGCCCAGCGCCTTGCCGAGGGCGTCGAGGCAGGCGACCTCGAAGGCGGAGAGGACGGACAGGCGCAGTTTGTCGGCGGTCTGGACGCCGCGCAGGCCACCCACGTCGACCTGGTCGGAGACCCGGGAGACGTCCACGGCCACCTCGTCCGCGACTGTGAACAAGCCGTTCAGGTCACTGACCGGTCGGCCGACCAGTTTGTTCGCGAACGGCTGTGCCAGTTCGAGGTACTTGGTATCGCCGTAGGTCTCCCCCACGCCTGTGGTTCCGTCGGCCGTCACCACCTCGACGATCAGCCGGGGGGTGTACGGCTGGTGCACGCCCTGGGTGTTCAGCAGCGGCGGGTCGGCGACCAGGATCGGGGTCAGCCGTACCTCGGTGATGGTCAGGTCGCGGGTCCGGGCCACAGCGTCTCCCCACATAGACGTCGTTTATGTATGTAGATGGAGGTTAGGTAGGCGCACAGGGCACGTCAATGGCGGGTGGGTGGGTGGGGCTGGGGCTGGGCCCGACTGAGGGAGTGAGGGGGGTGGCGGTCGCTTGTACCCGGGTTCTGGGGCTGTAAACGCCAAGTGATCCACATCACCCGGTCTGAGCTTCTGCTCCAAACCGTGTGCTTGATACAAATTGCCCGCGCGTTCCTGTCCGTCGACGGTCGACGCCCCATCCCCCTTTGAGCCGCTCCTTTCGCACGCCCTGGAACGCCCGTGTTCGCCCCCCGCACCCCCACGCCCTGGCCCCTCGTCGCCCTTTTCACGGCCGGGTACCTCGCCCCCTATCTGCTGCCGACCGTCGTCGGGCGGCTGGACGCGGGGCTGCCGCTGTCCGCCACCCAGGCCGGCGCCGTCGGCAGTGCGCTGCTGCTGAGTTCGGCGTCGGCCGGGTTCGCGCTGGCCTCGCGGGTCGAGCGGATCGGGGCGCGGACCCTGGCCCGCGTCGGGCTGCTGCTCGCCGTGCTCGGGTACGGCGGGGCCGCCCTCGCGGGGAGCGTGCCGGCGGTGGTCGCGGGCGCGGTCCTCGGTGGCTTCGGTTCCGGTACGGCCACGACGGTGGCCGCCACCCGGATCGCCGCCCAGCCCGACCCGCACCGCGCGTCCACGCTCGGTCTGCTCGGGGTCTCGGCGCTCGCGGGCGCCGTCTATCTGACGGTCCCGCACCTCGGCGCGGGGCATGGGCAGCCGCTGGCCGCCATCGCGCTGACCGCCGTCGCCGTATGGCCGCTGACGGGACGTCTCCCGGGCCGTACGGCCGTGGCGTCGTCGCCGCGTGACACGGCAGGCTCCCGCCTTCCCCAGCTGCGCTCGGGGCTGGTGCTGGCCGCCGCCATGCCGTGCTGGTCCCTCGTGCAGAACTCCCTGTGGGGCGTCAGCGGGCGGATCGGTCTGACGCAGGCTCACCTCACCGAGGCCGCCGTGGGCGCGGTGTTCGCCGTGGCGCTGGGGGCCGGGCTGCTGGGTGTCCTGGGCGCGGGCGCGCTGGGGCCGCGGCTCGGACGGGCGGTGCCCATCGGTGGCGGGACCGTGCTGATCGCCGGGTGCGTCGTGGCGAGCGCCTCGGCGACCGGGCTGGGGAGCTTCGCGGCCGGTGAGATCGCCTGGAACGCGCTCTACCCGATCGTGCTGTCGTACCTGATCGGCCTCGCCGCCTCGCTCGATCCGCGCGGCCGCTGGGCCGTACTGGTCGGCTCCGCCTCGTCGCTGGGGACGGCGGCCGGTCCGCTGACCGGCAGTGTGCTGTCGGCGCAGGCCGGTTTCCCGGTGATGGGGCTGGTCCTGGGCGGCGGGCTGCTGGTCGTCGCCGTACCGATGACCGCCGTCGCCCTGCACGTGAGCGGGCGCCCGCTGCTGCCGGGCGCGGTCCGGCGCCGGGGCGGCACCCCGGCCGCCGTGGTCGCCGCGGCCCCGGGTACGCCGAGCGGTGCGGTGCCGCGGGTGGGCGCCCCGGAGCAGCCGGTGGTGGAGATCCCCGTGGACACCCCGGCCGTGCCCGCCAAGGGCGCGTACGACACGGCGGGGCCGCGGCGGGCGGGGGCCGTCGCGCCGGGGGGCGTCGACTGACCGGCCCCGGTCGGTGGATGACGTACCGGGGACGGTACGGGCAACTATCCGTGTGCCGTCCGCCGTAGGCAGGAAAGCCGCGTCGGCCACCGTGTCGACCAGGCGGCCCGGTCAGGACGGGAACTCGTACGCCTCCACCTCGGCGAGGCAGCGCGCCCGCCGCTCCTCGTCGTCCTCCAGGAACGAGGCGACGAAGGAGTTGCGGGCGAGCTCACGCAGCCGCTCCGGGCTCAGCCCCAGGGTCTGCCGGACGGCGTCGAAGTTGTCGCCGACGTAGCCGCCGAAGTAGGCGGGGTCGTCGGAGTTGACCGTGCAGACGAGCCCGGCGTCGAGCATCGCGGGCAGCGGATGGGCGGCGAGGGTGTCGACGGCCCGCAGCCGGACGTTGGACAGCGGGCACAACGTCAGCGGGATCCGCTCCCGCACCAGCCGTTCCACCAGCGCCGGGTCCTCCACGCACCGCAGCCCGTGGTCCACGCGCTCGACACCGAGCACGTCGAGAGCCTCGGTGATGTACTCCGGCGGCCCCTCCTCACCGGCGTGCGCCACCCGCCGCAGCCCGAGCGCGGCGGCGGCCTCGTACACCTCGCGGAACTTGACCGGCGGATGCCCGACCTCGGCGGAGTCCAGCCCGACGCCGGTGATCCGGTCGAGGTACGGCCGCGCCGCGTCCAGGGTCTCCATCGCCGACTCGGCGGACTGGTCGCGCAGGAAGCAGAGGATCAGCCGCGTCGAGACGCCGTGCTGCTCCTCACTGCGGCCGAGCGCCCGCCACAGCCCTTCCACCACCGTGCCCATGTCGATACCGCGGGCGAGGTGGGCCTGCGGATCGAAGAAGATCTCCGCGTGCCGCACGCCCTGGGCCGCGGCCCGGGCGAGATAGGCGTTGGTGAGGTCCTCGAAGTCCCGCTCGGTGCGCAGGACCGCCATCAGCTCGTAGTACAGGTTCAGGAAGGACTGCAGGTCCTCGAACTGGTACGCCTTGCGCAGCTGGTCCGTGTCCGCGTAGGGCAGCGTGACCCCGTTGCGTGCGGCCAGCTCGAACGCCAGCTCGGGTTCCAGGGTGCCTTCGATGTGGAGGTGCAGTTCAGCTTTGGGGAGGGACATCAAAGCATCGTACGGGTGGTTTACCGCCGTTTCGGAACCGGCACTCGCAGAAGGTCGTACGCCACCGTCAGCTCGCCCTCGAACCCGGCCGCCCGCGCCTGCCGCTCGAAGTCGTCGGGTTCGTCGTAGCGCTGACTGAAGTGGGTGAGGACGAGATGCCGCACGCCGGCGTCCCGCGCGACACCTGCCGCCTGACCGGCCGTCAGATGGCCGTGTTCGACGGCCAGTTCCACGTCCTCGTCGAGGAAGGTCGACTCGATGACGAGCATGTCGCAGCCGTCCGCCAGCGCGTGCACTCCGTCGCACAGCCGGGTGTCCATGACGAACGCGAACCGCTGCCCGCGCCGCACCTCGCTCACGTCTTCGAGGGAGACGTCGCCCAGGGAGCCCTCCCGCTGGATCCGCCCGACGTCCGGCCCCCTGACGCCGTGCGCGGCGAGCCGGTCGGGCAGCATGCGGCGCCCGTCCGGCTCGATCAGCCGGTAGCCGTAGGACTCGACGGGGTGGGAGAGCTTGCGCGCTTCGAGGGTGTACGAGCGTGTCGTGGCCAGGGGCCCGTCCCGGTCGACCGGGGCCTCGGTGATGCCGACGGTCTCGCGGTAGGCGGTGGAGTACCGGAGGCGGTCGAAGAAGCGCTGGCCGGAGAGCGGGTAGTGGGCGGTGACCGGGTGCGGGACCTTGTCGAGGTTGACGCGCTGGATGACGCCGGCGAGGCCGAGGGAGTGGTCGCCGTGGAAGTGCGTGACGCAGATCCGGTTCAGGTCGTGGGCGGCGACCCCGGCCCGCAGCATCTGGCGCTGCGTGCCCTCGCCGGGGTCGAAGAGGATGCCCTCGCCGTCCCAGCGCAGGAGGTAGCCGTTGTGGTTGCGGTGCCGGGTCGGGACCTGGCTGGCGGTGCCGAGGACCACCAGTTCACGGACGGACACGGCGCCTTACCCGGGGGGCCAGTGCAGGCCACGGCCGCCGAGGACGTGCGCGTGGGCGTGCCAGACGGTCTGGCCGGCGCCGCTGCCGGTGTTGAAGACGGTGCGGTAGCTCTCCAGCTTTTCCTCGTCGGCGACCGCCTGCGTCTCGCGCAGCACGTCCGCGGCGAGCTGCGGCGCCTCGGCGGCGAGGGCGGCGGCGTCGACGTGGTGCGCCTTGGGGATCACCAGGATGTGGGTGGGGGCCTGCGGGTTGATGTCCCGGAAGGCGAGGGTCGTCTCGGTCTCCCGCACGATCGTCGCCGGGACATGCCCCTCGACGATCCTGCAGAACAGGCAGTCGTCCTGCGGCTCACCTGACATGCGGTGACTCCTTCAACGCTGGTGATCTCTTACGGGGCATCGTAGCGAGCGTCCGGTGGATCCAGCCCGTCGTGGGGCCCCCGCTCGACGGGCCGAAGCGGGGGCCGGGGGCGGCAGCCCCCAGGGCGAATCGCACCGGCGCCGGGTGGGCTACAGCTCCGGCAACGGCGGAGCCGTCTTCGCCGGCGTGTCCTCCAGCGCGGCCAGCGCGAGCCTCACCGCCTCGTCCAGCTGCACGTCCCTCTCCGCCGCGTGGTCCTGGGGCCGGGCGACGACCTCGACGTCCGGATCGACGCCGTGGTTCTCGACCCCCCAGTCGTACCCCTCCAACCAGATCGCGTACTTCGGCTGGGTGACCAGCGTCCCGTCCACCAGCCGGTACCTGCTGTCGATGCCGATGGTCCCGCCCCACGTCCGGGTACCCACCACCGGCCCGATCCCCAGCGCCTTGACCGCCGCGTTGACGATGTCGCCGTCGGACCCGGAGAACTCGTCGGCGACCGCGACGACGGGCCCCCGGGGCGCGTCCTCCGGGTAGCTGACGGGCCGCATCCCGCGCGGCACGTCCCAGCCGACGATCCGCCGCGCCAGCTTCTCCACGACCAGCTGCGAGGTGTGCCCGCCCCGGTTCTCCCGGACGTCGACGACGAGCCCCTCGCGGGCCACCTCGACCCGCAGGTCGCGGTGGATCTGCGCCCAGCCGGGCGCCTGCATGTCGGGCACGTGCAGGTAGCCCAGCCGCCCACCGGACTTCTCGTGCACGTACGCCCGCCGGTCCGCGACCCAGGCGTGGTAGCGCAGCGCCTCCTCGTCGGCGATCGGTACGACGACGGCGTGCCGCGGCTCGCCCCCGCCGGCCGGCGAGACGGTCAGCTCGACCGCCTTGCCCGCCGTACCGACGAGCAGCGGTCCGGGCCCGGTGACCGGGTCCACCGGATGCCCGGCGACGGCGACGATCGCGTCTCCGGCGCGCACGGCGACGCCGGGTGCGGCGAGCGGGGAGTGGGCGTCGGGGTCGGAGGTCTCCGACGGCAGGACGCGGTCGATGCGCCAACTGCCGTCCTCGTGGCGGGAGATGTCGGCGCCGAGGAGACCCTGGCGGGCGCCGCCGCCGTAGCCGCCGCGCGGTATGACGTAGGCGTGCGAGGTGCCGAGCTCGCCGTGCACCTCCCAGAGGAGGTCGACCAGGTCGTCGTGGGTGGCGACCCGGTCGAGGACGGGCCGGTAGCGGTCGAGGACGCCGTCCCAGTCGACGCCGCCGAGGTCGGGACGCCAGAAGTTGTCCCGCATGATGCGGCCGGTCTCGTCGTACATCTGCCGCCACTCGGCGGCCGGGTCGACCGTCTGGCGGATGCGGCCGAGGTCGACGGTGATGTTGTTGTCGCTGTCCTCGTCGCCGGAGGCCCGCCGGTCGCTGGGGACGACCTTGAGCTTGCCGTCGGTCCACAGCAGCAGCCGCTTGCCGTCGCCGCTGACGTCGAAGTCGTCGGCGTCGGAGGCGAGGTGTTCGAGGCGGTGCTGGGCGAGGTCGTAGCGCTCCAGCTCGGTGTGCGGGTCGGGGTCGTCCGGGGTGGCGCGGGAGGCGCCGAGGACACCGCGCACCGGGTGGCGCAGCCACAGCACGCCGTCCTTGGCGGCGCGCAGCGTGGAGTAGCGGCCGGCCTCGACGGGGAACGGGATGATCCGGTCGGCGAGGCCCTCCAGGTCGATGCGGGTGGCCGGGGTGCCCTCGCTGTCGGGTGTCTCGTCCTTGTCCGGGGCCTCGAAGGGGCGGCCGTGCCGCTGGGGGCCGAACGGCGAGGGCGTCGTGGCGGCCAGGGTGATCAGGTGCGGGCGGGCGCCGGCGATGAAGGAGAGGTCGAAGGCGTGCTGGTCGTAGACCGGGTCGAAGGCGCGTGTGGACAGGAACGCGAGGTGCTTGCCGTCGAGGGTGAAGGCGGGCGCGTAGTCGCGGAAGCGCAGCGGGGTCGCCTCGGTGACCGACAGGTCGGTGGTGTTGGCGAGCTTGAGCTGGCTGAGCGGGCGGGGGCCGGGGTGCGACCAGGCCAGCCAGCCGGAGTCGGGCGAGAAGACCAGGTCGCCGACCTCGCCGTCCTCGCTGCGGTCAACCTCGCGGACCTCGCCGGTCTCCCGTTCGACGAGCAGCAGCCGCCCGTCGTGCGCGGCGACGGCGGCCCGGCTGCCGTCGGGCGCCATGGCGAGCTCCAGCACCCGGCCGAGCCGCCCGGCCGCGAGCCGGCGCGGGGTGGCCCCCGGCGCGAGTCCGGTGGCCGGCGCGAACTCCAGGGCGTCCTCGCCCTCGGCGTCCGTCACCCACACCACCCACTCCTCGCCCTCCGTGCGGAAGGTGCGCGGCAGCCGGGCGCGTACGCCGGGTTCGGCGGCGAGCGCGCGGGCGGGACCGGAGCGGTGGGTGACCCAGTGGACGGCGCCGCGCACCTCGACGGCGCTGCCGCGCGCGGTGTGGTCGGGGGTGGCGGATCCCAGCCACCGGGAGGCGGTCACCGGGTACGGCCGCCGGTCGGTGCGCTGCCCGCCGAGCCGCACGTCGAGCCGGCGCGGCTCGGCCCCGTCGAGGTCGTCGAGGATCCACAGCTCACCCGCGGAGACGTACACGACCCGCCGGCCGTCACTGCCGGCCTGCCGGGCGTAGAAGCCTCCCCCGCTCTCGGCTTCGCTCGAGCGGGGGGACCCCCATGAGCGGGAGGTGCCCCCGAGCGGGGTGTGCCGCCGCAGGTCGGAGCCGTCGGCGAGCGACGAGTAGAGCGCCCCGGTGCCCTCGTGGTCGGAGAGGAAGGCGATCCGCTCCCCCACCCACACCGGGTACTCGATGTTCCCGTCGAGTTCCTCGTGCAGCCGCACGAAGTCGCCGTCGCCCTCCCGGTCGATCCACAACTTGCCCGCCGTCCCGCCCCGGTAGCGTTTCCAGTGCGCGGCCTCGCGCCCCATGGGCGCGGACAGCAGCACGGTGTGCGGGCCGTAGGCCACGGCGCCGACGGGCCCGTACGGCAGGGTGGTGGCCGGTCCGCCGTCGAGCGGGACGGCGCGGGCCCATGTGCGGCGCAGGCTCGCCTGGTCGTGGGCAGCGAGGGCGAGGACGTGACCTTCGGGGGTCCAGCCGCGCACCTGGGTGCGGGGACTGCCCCAGTAGGTCAGCCGGGTGGCGGGCCCGCCGTCGACGGGGGCGACGTGCACCTCGGGCGCGCCGTCGCGGGTGGAGGTCCAGGCGACGGTGGTGCCGTCGGGCGAGATGCGGGGCAGGGAGACCGGCACGTTGTCGGCGCTGACCCGCCAGGCGCGCCCGCCGTCGAGGGGGGCGAGCCACACGTCGTCCTCGGCGGTGAAGGCCACCAACTCGCCGTGCAGGTGCGGGAACCGGAAGTACGCAGCAGGCGTCGCGGACTGTGTCACCCGATCACTCTAGGCAAGGACACGGGCCCAGGTCAGGGGTTTCGATCAGTTCCCGCCCTGCTCACTTGCCCTCGGCCCCGCAGTACGTGGTCTCCTGGCACCAGACGGTCTTGGTCACGGTCACGGTGACCGTGGGCCGCCCCGGTTGCGCCGGCTGCCCGGAACCGGGCGGCGCGACGGGCGAGGGCGTGGCGGACTTGCAGTCCCCGAGCCCGCTCACCCGGAAGAGCTGCTTGTTTCCCACGTTCGCCTTCAGGTCCCCCCGCACACACGAGCCGTCGACCGCCCGCGTGACCTGCCCGGTGACGGTGATGTCCCGTCCGTCGCCGGTCTCCCCCTCGCAGTCGACGGACGCGACGGTCTGCACACCGGCGCTGCTCCCGCCGCCCCGGTCGTCTCCGTAGTCGGCGGTGCAGGTCAGCCACCGCACGTCCACGTCCCGCCGCTCGATCTCGGCCGTCGCCGTCCGGTCGGTCGTGTACGCCACGGTCGCGGCGCTGACCCCACCGGGCTCGCATGCCACGACTCCGCCGACGGCCACGACGGCGAGCCCCGTCACAGCCACCGCGCGCATCGCGTACGGCCGGAGCCGAATCCGTCCCGAAACCCCCATGCGGGGCAGCCTGCCACCGTCCCGGCGGTCGCGGTAGGGCGCATACGGCCACTCGTCACCCACGGTCCACGCCGGCCGCGCGCGGGAGTTGGACAGCGGGAGCTGTTCCCGTGCCCAGCCGTCAGCCGCGCAGCAGCAGCCACTCCTGGAGTTCCACGAGGTTGCCCTCCGGGTCCTTGACATGGGCGACGCGCATGCGGTCGGTCATATGGGCGGGGCCGTGGACGAGGGTGGCGCCGCGGGCGGTGATCTGCGCGCAGTAGGCGTCCAGGTCGTCGACGCGCAGCGCCACCAGGGAACGGTGACCGCTGGCCTGCTCGCCCAACTCCCCGAGCACCTCCGCCATCATCGCCCGGTCCTGGACGGCGATCCCCGCCGAACCGGTCGCGGGGGAGAACTTCTCGTACGGCCCCTGCTCCGCCCCCGACTGTGGCTTGAGGCCGAGGACGTCGGCGTAGAAGCGGTAGCAGGCGGCGAAGTCCGTGACGAGCAGCCGCACTTGGGCGAGTTCCACGGTGTACTCCCGGAGGGCAGACGACAAGAAGACGGGCAGTCGGACAGGCAGGGGTCAGGACCAGCGGCCGGTGCGGCCCAGGATCAGGGCCGCGGCCGCCGTCCCGGCGGTCGAGGTGCGCAGCACGCTCCGCCCCAGCCGGTACGCCCTGGCTCCGGCCTCCTCGAAGAGCGCGAGTTCCTCGGGGGAGACGCCCCCTTCGGGGCCGACGACGAGCACGATCTCGCCCTCGGTGGGGAGGTGGGCGGTGGCGAGCGGCTCGCTGCCGTAGTCGCGGTCCTCGTGGAGTACGGCGGCGAAGTCGGCCCGGGCGAGAAGTGCCGCGACCTGCTTGGTGGTCGCCGCGTCCGCGACCTCGGGGAAGCGGACCCGGCGGGACTGCTTGCCGGCCTCGCGGGCGGTGGCCCGCCACTTCGCCAGCGCCTTCAGCCCGCGCTCGCCCTTCCACTGCGTGATGCAGCGGGAGGCGGCCCACGGCACGATCGCGTCGACGCCGGTCTCGGTCATCGTCTCGACGGCCAGCTCGCCGCGGTCGCCCTTGGGCAGGGCCTGCACGACGGTGATCCGCGGCGACTCGGCGGGCTCCTCCACCAAGTCCCGCAGACGCACCACCAGCCGGTCCTTGCCCTCGGCGGCGACGACCTCGCCCTCGGCCCAGCGCCCGGCGCCGTCGGTGAGGACGACCGTCTCACCGGCCCGCAGCCGCTTCACGGAGACGGCGTGCCGCCCTTCGGGCCCGTCCAGCACGAACTCGGCGCGGCCGGAAGGGAGTTCCTCGACGACGAAGACGGGCGCGGTCACCGGCCACCGTCCTCGTCGCCGGTGCCACCGCCCGGCAACACGGCCCGCGCCGCGCCGGCCTCGGCCACCAGCACCTCCACCAGCTCACCCGCCGGGAGCTCGCGGGCCATCCGGTGCCCCTGCCCCGCCCACAGCGCCATGCCCTGTGCGTCACCGGCCTTGGCGGCCGCCTTGCGCAGCGGCGAGGTGAGGTGGTGGACCTCCGGGTAGGCGGCGGGGGCGTACGGGCCGTGCTCGCGCAGGAACCGGTTGACCAGGCCGCGGGCCGGGCGGCCGGAGAAGGCGCGGGTCAGCTCGGTGCGCACGAAGAGGGGGTTGGTCAGCGCCTGCTTGTGCACGGCGGCCGCGCCGGACTCGGGCGTCGCCAGGAACGCCGTGCCCATCTGGGCCGCGCTCGCGCCCGCCGCGAGGACCGCGGTGATCTGGCTGCCGCGCATGATGCCGCCGGCGGCGACGAGGGGCAGGCTCACGGCCTCCCGGACCTGGGCGAGCAGCGAGAGCAGCCCGATGCCGGACCCGTCGTTCTCCGAAATGTCTCGGTGGGTGCCCTGGTGTCCGCCGGCCTCCACGCCCTGCACGATCACCGCGTCCGCGCCCGCCTGCTCCACGGCGAGGGCCTCCTCGACGGTGGTCGCGGTGACGAGCGTGAACGTTCCGGCGCGGCGCAGGGCATCCAGCACGTCCCGCTCGGGCACACCGAAGTGGAAGGACACCACCGGCACCGGGTTGTCCAGCAGCACGGCCAGTTTGGCGTCGTAGCCGTCGTCCCGGCCGCTGTCGGGGTCCCCCAGCTCCGTCTCGTACCAGGCGGCCTCGCCGGCCAGCTGGTGGGCGTACACCTCGACCGCACCGGTCTCCGCGTACTCCGGCTGCGGCATGAACAGGTTCACGCCGAAGGGACGGGCCGTGAGCCCCCGCAGCTGCTTGATCTCCTGGTACATGCCGTCGGCGGTCTTGTACCCGCCGGCCAGGAACCCGAGCCCGCCGGCCTCGGACACGGCGGCAGCGAGCTGCGGAACGGAGACGCCGCCCGCCATGGGGGCCTGCACGATCGGGTGAGGGAAGAGATCGGTCAGCGCGGAGGACATGACGGCATGTTGTCACGTCCTCCGAACAAGTCCGAATCCGGCTGTCCGTTTGGTTCTCGGACTGCCGAGTCGGGTGGTGGGCGGGCGAGACCGGGGTCCAGGGGGGCGGAGCCCCCTGGCGGGTCGAAGGGGCGGAGCCCCTTCCCTCACCGACCGTTGAACGCGTCCTTCAGCCGCGAGAACAGCCCCTGCTGCCCGGGCTGGAACTGCCCCTGAGGCCGCTCCTCGCCCCGCAGCTTCGCCAGCTCGCGCAGCAACCGCTCCTGCTCGGGATCCAGCTTCGTCGGCGTCTGCACCTCCACGTGGACGATGAGATCGCCGCGCCCGCCACCCCGCAGGTGCGTCACACCCCGTCCGTGCAGCGGAATCGACTGCCCGGACTGCGTGCCGGGCCGGATGTCGACCTCCTCCAGCCCGTCCAGCGTCTCCAGCGGCACCTTCGTGCCGAGCGCCGCCGCGGTCATCGGGATGGTGACCGTGCAGTGCAGATCGTCGCCGCGCCGCTGGAACATCGGGTGCGGCAGCTCATGGATCTCGACGTACAGGTCACCGGCGGGACCGCCGCCGGGCCCGACCTCGCCCTCACCGGCGAGCTGGATCCGCGTGCCGTTGTCGACACCGGCCGGAATCTTCACGGTGAGCGTCCGCCGCGACCGCACCCGTCCGTCGCCCGCGCACTCCGGGCACGGCGTGGGCACCACGGTCCCGAAGCCCTGGCACTGCGGGCAGGGCCGCGAGGTCATGACCTGGCCGAGGAAGGACCGCGTGACCTGCGACACCTCACCGCGCCCACGGCACATGTCGCACGTCTGGGCGGTGGTCCCCGGCGCCGCGCCCTCACCGTTGCAGGTGGAGCAGACGATCGCCGTGTCGACCTGGATGTCCTTGGTGGTGCCGAAGGCCGCCTCGTCGAGGTCGACCTCCAGCCGGATCATCGCGTCCTGACCCCGACGGGTACGCGAGCGCGGCCCGCGCTGGGACGCCGTGCCGAAGAAGGCGTCCATGATGTCGGAGAAGTTGCCGAAACCACCGGCTCCGAAGCCGCCCGCGCCGGCGCCGCCGGCCTGGGAGAGCGGGTCGCCGCCGAGGTCGTAGACCTGCTTCTTCTGCGGGTCCGACAGCACCTCGTAGGCGGCGTTGATCTCCTTGAACCGCTCCTGGGTCTTCGGATCCGGGTTGACGTCCGGGTGCAGCTCGCGGGCGAGCCGCCGGAAGGCCTTCTTGATCTCTTCCTGCGACGCGTCGCGGCGCACGCCGAGGACGGCGTAGTAGTCCGTGGCCACTTACGACTCCGCCAGGATCTGTCCGACGTACCGTGCCACTGCGCGTACCGCTCCCATCGTTCCCGGGTAATCCATGCGGGTCGGTCCGACCACGCCGAGCTTGGCGACTGCCTCGCCGCCCGAACCGTAGCCGACCGACACCACCGACGTGGAGTTGAGTCCCTCGTAGGCGTTCTCGTGACCGATGCGGACGGTCATGCCCGAATCTCCCGCCTCGCCCAGGAGTTTGAGGAGCACGACCTGCTCCTCGAGGGCCTCCAGGACGGGCCGGATGGTGAGGGGAAAGTCATGTCCGAAGCGGGTGAGATTGGCGGTGCCGCCGATCATCAGCCGCTCCTCGTTCTCCTCGACGAGGGTCTCCAGCAGGGTGGAGAGCACCGTCGAGACCGTGCCGCGGTCCTCCGCCTCGAAGGCGTCCGGCAGATCCTCCACCAGACGCGGCACGTCCGTGAACCGGCGGCCCGCGACCCGGCTGTTCAGCCGCGCGCGTAGATCCGCCAGCGAGGTCTCGCCGAACGGCGCCGGGCAGTCCACCATCCGCTGCTCGACCCGCCCGGTGTCCGTGATCAGCACGAGCATCAGGCGCGCGGGCGCGAGCGAGAGGAGCTCGACGTGCCGCACGGTGGACCGGGTCAGCGACGGGTACTGCACGACGGCGACCTGCCGCGTGAGCTGGGCGAGCAGCCGTACCGTCCGCGCCACGACGTCGTCGAGGTCGACGGCGCCGTCGAGGAAGTTCTGGATGGCCCGCCGTTCGGGGGCCGTCATCGGCTTGACTCCGGCCAGCTTGTCGACGAAGAGGCGGTACCCCTTGTCCGTGGGAATCCGCCCGGCGCTGGTGTGCGGCTGGGCGATGTACCCCTCGTCCTCCAGGGCGGCCATGTCGTTGCGGACCGTCGCCGGGGAGACGCCGAGGTTGTGCCGCTCCGTGAGCGCCTTGGAGCCCACCGGCTCCTCGGTGCCCACGTAGTCCTGGACGATGGCGCGCAGTACCTGGAGCCGTCGTTCACTCAGCATGCGCGCACACCTCCAGAAAGTCGTCCCCTTGGCGCCTTGCCTGGCACTCTTCACTTCCGAGTGCCAGCGCCCCCGGCCCAGTGTACGGCCGTGGGGTACGCCGTGGGCAAGGTCGGTCCCGTCGCACCCCGCCCGGGAAGGTTGTCCCGCTAGCGTCGCCTCATGACGGTGACTTGGGAAGAGCTCGGGTGGGAGCGGGTCGCGACGGGCGTCGGGCGGTGCCGCCTGCCGGTGTGGGACTGCACGGCCGGGCTGGTCGTCGGGCGTGAGGCGGCGCTGATGGTGGACGCGGGGTCGAGCCTCGCCGAGGGGACGCGGCTGCGGGTGCATGCGGAGGAGCTGGCGGGTCACCGTGTGACCCATCTCGCGCTCACGCATCCCCACTTCGACCATGTCCTCGGGGCGGCGGCGTTCGCGGGCGCGGAGGTGTTCGCGGAGGTGTTCGCGGAGTCGGTGCTCACGCGCAAGGGCCTCGGGGCGGAGGAGCTGCGCGCGGACGCGGTACGCAACGGCCTGGACGAGACGGCGGCGACGGAGGCCGTGGACACGCTCGTCCGCCCCCGCCACCTGGTCTCCGGGGAGTGGACCCTCGACCTGGGCGGCGGCAGGCAGGTCCTGCTGGCGAACGTGGGCCCCGGTCACACCGCGCACGACCTGGCGGTCCTCGTCCCCGGAAGTCCCGGCTCACCGGAGGTGGTGTTCTGCGGCGACCTGGTCGAGGAGTCCGGCGAGCCCCAGGCCGGCCCCGACGCCGTACCCTCCCACTGGCCTGCCGCTCTCGACCGCCTCCTCGGGCTCGGCGGCGAGGACGCGCTGTACGTGCCCGGTCACGGGGCGGTGGTGGACGCGGCGTTCGTCCGGGCGCAGCGGGACGCGCTGGCGACGCGTTTCGGCGTGTCGCCGTGAACGGCTCCCGGCTTCTCCTATCGTCATCCGAATGCGCCCACCCGTCTCCCGCCCCCGCCCTTCCAACGAGGGCCCTACGGGCCCGCGCCCTCGTACGTACTCCGCCGACCTGACCCCTCCCTGGAAGAAGCCGAAGCCCGTCCCCGAGGTCCCGGCGGAGCCCGGCCTGGTGGTGGAGGAGCCCGGCACCGGTTTCTGCGGCGCGGTGATCCGCTGCGAGGCGGGCACGGTCACCCTGGAGGACCGCTTCGGCAAGCACCGGGTGTTCCCGCTGGAGCCGCGCGGTTTCCTGCTGGAGGGCCGGGTGGTGACGCTGGTCCGGCCGTCGTCGGGCGGTCCGGTACGACCCACCCGTACCGCCTCCGGTTCGGTCGCCGTCCCCGGCGCCCGCGCGCGGGTCGCCCGCGCCGGCCGCATCTACGTCGAGGGCCGGCACGACGCCGAACTGGTCGAGAAGGTGTGGGGCGACGACCTGCGCATCGAGGGCGTGGTCGTGGAGTACCTGGAGGGCGTGGACGACCTGCCGTCGATCGTGGCCGAATTCGCCCCGGGGCCGGACGCGCGGCTGGGCGTCCTGGTGGACCATCTGGTGCCGGGTTCGAAGGAGTGGCGCATCGCGCAGTCGGTGACGAGCGAGCACGCGCTGGTGGTGGGCCACCCGTACATCGACATCTGGGAGGCGGTGAAGCCGTCCTCCCTGGGCATCGAGGCCTGGCCGCGCGTGCCGCACGGGCAGGACTGGAAGACGGGGGTGTGCCGGGCGCTGGGGTGGCCGTCGGAGAACACGGGGGCGGTGTGGCAGGCGATCCTGGCGCGGGTGGGGTCTTACAGGGACCTGGAGCCGGAGCTGCTGGGGAGGGTGGAGGAGTTGATCGACTTCGTCACGGGTAGCGGTGAGGCCTGACGTTGGGGAACGTTCCGAACTCGCCGGTGTCCAGTTCGAGCCCCAGCTCTTCCAGCGGCAGCGGCTCGCCAAACTTTGCGATGTGCTGCGTCCGGTAGTCGGCGTCCTCGCCCTTCCCCTCTGGCTTCGTCAACAGGACACACTGCGCCATGATCGGATCGACGATGAGATAGGCGGGCACGTTGCCTGCGGCGTAGATGGAACGCTTGACGCCGTAGTCCCGGTGGACGCTGGTCTTGGAAACGACTTCGACGACCATCGTGATCAATTGGCACGGCAGCAAACGCCCCGAACCGGGCAGGACGTCACGTGCCACGACCACGAGGTCCGGAACCGGCTCGCTTGCCTCATCAACGAGGTCAACGTCCTGGGTCTGGAGGGGATACCAGCGATCCAGCGGGATCTGCCGCTCCGTGAGCAGCACGATCAGGTTGTGCACCAGATCAGGGCTGGCCATCATCACGATTTCCCCCCGCAGAAGCTCTACTTTGAGTCCATCGGGCGGCTCAAAACCTTCGAAGAACTCTGCGACTCCACGTTCGTCCACAGCGGTCATCTCCGTGGCCTCCACATTCGCCGCTTACTGTCAGCGGCAGCCTACGAACCAGGTTAGGGACCGAACGCCCGTTGCGCAGGGATTCACTCGCCGGAGTGATCAGTCCACCAGGTCCCGCACCACAGCGTCCGCCAGCAGCCGCCCGCGCAGTGTCAGCACCGCGTGCCCCTCCCCGTACGGGCCCTCCTGAAGCAACCCGTCCGCCAGCGCTTTGCGCGCCGCCGCGCGCCCCTCCTCCCGCAGCAGCGACAGCGGCACCCCCTCCCGCAACCGCAGCTCCAGCAGGATCCGCTCCACCCGCCGGTCCTCGTCCGAGAGCAGCTCACGCCCCGCCCCCGGCGAGCGCCCGGCGGCCAGCGCCGCCGCGTACGCCCCCGGATGCTTCACGTTCCACCACCGCACCCCGCCCACGTGCGAGTGCGCGCCCGGCCCCGCGCCCCACCAGTCCGCGCCCCGCCAGTACAGCTCGTTGTGCAGGCAGCGGCCCGCCTCGGAGGTGGCCCAGTTCGACACCTCGTACCAGTCGAAGCCCGCCGCTGACAGCGTCTCCTCCGCGATCAGGTACCGGTCCGCATGCACGTCGTCGTCCGTCATCGGGACCTCGCCCCGGCGGATGCGACGCGCCAGCTGGGTGCCCTCCTCGACGATCAGCGCGTAGGCGGAGACATGATCCGGCCCCGCGCCCAGCGCCGCCTCCAGCGACGCCCGCCAGTCGTCGTCCGACTCCCCGGGCGTGCCGTAGATCAGGTCCAGGTTCACGTGCTCGAAGCCCGCCGCCCGCGCCTCCGCGACGCAGGCCTCGGGGCGGCCGGGTGTGTGCGTGCGGTCCAGGATCTTCAGTACGTGCTGCTTCGCGCTCTGCATGCCGAAGGAGATCCGGTTGAAGCCTCCCCGGCGGAGGGTGGCCAGGTAGGCCGGGTCGACCGACTCCGGGTTCGCCTCCGTCGTGACCTCCGCGTCGGCCGCGAGCCCGAACTCGTCGCGGATCGCGCCCAGCATCCGTACGAGGTCGTCGGCGGCCAACAGCGTCGGCGTGCCGCCGCCGACGAAGACCGTGCGGACCTCGCGCGGGTCGTCCCCGAGAACCTTCCTCGCCAGCCGGATCTCGTCGATCAGGGTTTCGGCGTAGTTGTCGCGGGAGGCGAGGACACCGCCCGTGCCGCGCAGTTCGGTGGCGGTGTAGGTGTTGAAGTCGCAGTAGCCGCAGCGGGTCGCGCAGTAGGGGACATGCAGATAGAAGCCGAGGGGGCGGTCGGCGGCCCCGGCGAGCGCGGAGGCGGGCAGTGCACCGTCGGCGGGGACGGGCTCGCCGTCGGGGAGTGCGGAAGGCATGTGTTCCATTGTCCCGTACGTCCGCACGGACCCCGGATCGCCCGGTCGATCAGGCCTGCTCCGCCTGCAGCACCAGCAGTGCCAGGTCGTCCTCCGGCGGCTGGCCCCCGAACTCGTGCACCAGCCTGCGGATGCGCTCGGCGATCAGCTCCGCGTCCAGCCCCACGCAGCCGGCCAGCGCGGTGGCGAGGCCGTCGCCGTCGTCGAACTGGCGGGAGCCCGATCGCCGCTCGGTGACGCCGTCGGTGACGCACAGGAGGCTGTCGCCGGGGCGCAGGTCCAGGGTCTCACTGGTGTAGGTGGCGTCCTCGACGACGCCGAGCAGGGTCTGGGGGTGCGCGGCCGTGGTCACGCTGCCGTCGGGGCCGAGCCGCAGCGGCAGCGGGTGGCCGGCGGAGGCGAGGGTGCAGTGGATGCCGCCCTCGTAGGGGGCCAGCTCGCCGTAGAGGAGGGAGAGGAAGCGGGTCTGCGGGCCGTCGCCGGGGTCCGCGGGGCCGACGAAGGCGCGGGCGGCGGCGTCGGCGGCCTCGGTGGCGTCGTCGAGGAGGAGCTGGTTGAGGCGGTCCAGGACGTCGGCGACGCCGTAGCCCTCGCGGGCCAGCAGTCGCAGCCAGGGGCGGGCCAGGCCGATGACGACGGCCGCCTCCGGGCCCTTGCCCTGTACGTCGCCCACGGCGAAGCACCAGCGGCCGTCGCCCGCCGGGAACAGGTCGTAGAAGTCGCCGCTGGGCCCGCCCTGCTCGCGCGGCTCGTAGACGAGGGCGCTGCGCACTCCGGGGATCTCGGCGACCGCGCCGGGCAGCAGTCCGCGCTGCAGGACGGCGCTGATGGTGGCCTGGCGGGCGTACTGGCGGGCTGCGCCGATGGCGAGCGCCACGCGGCGGCCCAGGTCCTCGACGAGGCCGGTGACCTCGTCGGGGAAGCGCAGCAGTCCGGTCCGTCCGATGACGAGCGTGCCGAGGGGGCGGCCGCCGGCGATCAGCCGGTAGGCGAGGGCGGCGCCGTGCGGGCCGAGCGCGGTGGCGGGCCAGGGATGGGCGGCGGGCCCGGAGCGCAGGTCGTCGGGTGGGTGCGGCGGGTCCTTCTCCAGGGCGCGGCGCAGTTCCTCGACGTGGTTCTCGTTGACGTGCCAGACGCGGGCCAGCCGCGGCCCCGGACCGCCCGTGCCGCCGCCCCAGCCTCCGGCGCTCCGGTGGGCGGCCCCCCAGCGCCCGCTGAGCTCGTCCTCCAGCCAGACCGCGCACCAGTCGGCGAGCCGCGGCACGAGCAGCTGGCCGGTGAGGGCGGCGACCAGGTCCTCGTCGAGCTGCCCGGCGAGCAGGTCGGAGGCCTCGGCGAGGAAGGAGAGGGCGCCCCGGCCCAGCCAGTCCCCGTCATGGGCGGAGGGGTGGGGTTCGGGGGCGAGGGCCTCGGCGAAGATGAGGGCGGTGGCGGGGGTGCCGTCGGCGGCGCGGGGTTCCGGGAGCTGCGCCTCCTCGTGCGCCCCGCGGGGCGCCAGCCGCGCCCACACCGTCTTGGTACCCCTGCGGTACGTCACCCCCCACGCGTCGGCCAGCGTGGCGACCAGGCGCAGTCCGCGGCCGTACTCGGGGGTCTCGTACGGCGTGTCGGGGGTGCCGTCGCGTGGTGCGCGGGAGGGGTGGTGGTCGGTGACCTCGACGACGACGGCGCAGGTCTCGGGCTCCTCCTCCAGTCGGCAGACCAGGTCGACGTCGGTGCCGGCGTGCACGACGGCGTTGGTGACCAGTTCGCTGACGACGAGTATCGCGTCCTCGGCGAGGTCCCCGAGGTTCTCGGCGCCGGGCAGTCCCGGCCGGGCCCACTCGCTCAGCGCGGCGCGGACCAGGTCGCGGGCGGAGCCGGGGGCAAGGGAGCTGCCGGCGAGGGTCGCGCGGGTGTGCGGCTGCGGGTGTCCGCCCGTGTACGCGGGCGCACCACCGGCACGGGCCACGGTTTCCCGTTGCGTCGGAATGGCCCCCATGGACAGCTCCCCGAGCAGTCGGACGATTCAGCCTCGGTCGATGGCGACAGAGTGACAGACTGACCCCGCCCATAAGCGCCGAGTTACCGAAGTGGGCCGTCATGAGTGAGAACAGTGCTCCGCATGTGCTCGAAGACGGACGGATTGAGACCGGGATCCGAGCAGACGGACAGACTGAGGCCGGAATCCGAACAGACGGACGGGACGAAACCGGGGTTTGGGCGGACGGACGGTTCGCGACGAGGATCCGGGAGTCCGAGCTCCGCCCGCTGCTCGCCGCGATGACCTCGGCCCGCGACGGCGACTTCACGAAACTGCCGGAGACGGGCGAGGGGCTCGTGGCCGAACTGACCGCGGTCTTCAACCAGATCCTCGACCGCAGCCTCCACTTCAACACCGAGGTCCGCCGTGTGAAACGCGAACTGGTCCGCTACGGCCGCCTCGACGAGCGTCTCTCGGCGAGCCCGGGCCAGGGCGGCTGGACCTCGCGGGTGGTGGCCAACCTGCGCGAGACGACCCGCGCCAAGGACTGGCTGGAGTCCAACCTGGCCCGCCTCGCCGCGCTGATGCAGGGTCACCGGGATCTGATGGAGGTCGCCGACCTCATCCTGCGGGAGCTGACCCCGCTGGTGAACGCGCAGTACGGCGCCTTCTACCTGGCCGACCCGGAGGAGGACCCGGCGGTCCGCAGCACGGTCCCCGCCAAGGGCCTCGCCTTCATACCCCGACGGCCATCTCTCCGACCAGGAAGTGCAGTTCGCGACGACGATCCACCGCTCGGGCTCGGACCTCCTCCAGCTGATCAACGACATCCTGGACCTGTCGAAGATCGAGGCGGGCCGGATGGACGTACGCCCCAAACGCCTGCCGCTGATCAAACTGCTCGACTACGTCCACGCGACCTTCCGCCCGCTCACCCTGGACCGGGGGCTCGCCTTCGAGGTGGCGGTCGGGGAGGACGTACCGCGCGAGATGTACTCGGACGAGCAACGCCTCCAGCAGATTCTGCGCAACCTGCTCTCCAACGCGATCAAGTTCACCGCGAGCGGCCGGGTGGAGCTGCGCGTGCACCGTGTGCGGGACCCCGAGCACCGATGGGGGTCCCCCCGCTCGAGCGAAGCCGAGAGTGGGGGAGTCCAGGGCAGCGACGAGGTGATCGCGTTCGCGGTGTCCGACACCGGCATCGGCATCGCCCCCCAAAAACTCCCGGTGATCTTCGAGGCGTTCCAGCAGGCCGACGGCACGACGAACCGCAAGTACGGCGGCACCGGGCTCGGTCTGTCCATCAGCCGCGAGATCGCGGGCCTGCTGGGCGGCCGTATCGTCGCGGAGAGCGAACCGGGCAAGGGCTCCACCTTCACCCTGTACGTCCCGGTCGTCAGCCCCGGCCACGGAGCCGCCGCCGAGGAACCGCGACCTCCTTCGGCACCGCCGGCCGAACCCCTTCCGGCCGGACACGACAACGACGACGCGTGGCCGACCCCGACCAAGCTGGAGGCGTGGCAGGCGGGCCGCGCCGGTCAGGTGCTGCCCGGACGCCGGGTCCTGATCGTCGACGACGACATCCGCAACGTCTTCGCCCTGACCCATGTCCTGGGCCGCGTCGGCATGCCGGTGCTGTACGCGGAGAACGGCAGGGAGGGCATCGAGACCCTCGAACGCAACCCGGACGTCGAACTCGTCCTGATGGACATCATGATGCCGGAGATGGACGGCTACGAGACCATCACCGCGATCCGCCGCACCCCGCGCTGGGCGGGCCTGCCCATCGTCGCCCTCACCGCCAAGGCGATGCCCGGCGACCGCGAGAAGTCCATCGCCCGCGGCGCCAACGACTACGTGCCCAAGCCGGTGGACGTGGACCGGCTGCTGACAGTGGTGTGCGCGCTGCTGGACCCGGAGGGTGCGGAGGGCGAGGAGCAGTCGTCATGAGGGCTGATGCCATGTCCGACGAGCGCGCCGCGATCCTCCTGGTCGACGACATGGAGGACAACCTGATCGCCCTGGAGTCCGTCCTGGCCTCCCTCGACCAGCCGCTCGTACGGGCGCGTTCGGGCGAGGAGGCCCTGAAGGTCCTCCTGCGCCGTCGCGTCGCCCTCGTCCTCCTCGACATCCGCATGCCGGGCATGGACGGCTTCGAGACAGCCGCCGACGTCAAACGCCTCGACCAGACGAAGCACGTCCCGGGAGCGAGCGACCACGACGACGCCGCGGCCGCCCGCGCCCCGAGCGCCTCTACTTCTCGCGGGTCCCCTCGTACATCTCCTCCAGCAGGTGCTGGTACTCCCGCTCCACCACCGGCCGCTTCAGCTTCAGACTCGGTGTGATCTCCCCGTGCTCCACATCCAGGTCCCGGGGAAGCAACCGGAACTTCTTGATCGTCTGCCACCGCTGAAGGCCGGAGTTGAGCTCCTCCACGTACCCCTCGATGAGGGCGACGGTCTCCGGGGCGGCGACCACCTCCGCGTACGACTTGCCGCCCAGCCCGTTCTCCTCGGCCCACCCCAGGATGGACACCTCGTCGAGGGCGATCAGCGCCGTGCAGTAGTTCCGGTCGGCGCCGTGCACGAGGATGTTGGAGACGTACGGGCACACGGACTTGAACTGTCCCTCGACCTCGGTGGGGGCGACGTACTTGCCGCCGGAGGTCTTGAAGAGGTCCTTCTTGCGGTCGGTGATCCGCAGATACCCGTCGGCGGACAGCTCGCCGATGTCCCCGGTGTGGAACCAGCCGTCCGGCTCCAGCACCTCAGCGGTCTTCTCGGGCAGCTTGTGGTAGCCCTCCATGATGCCGGGCCCGCGCAGCAGGATCTCGCCGTCCTCGGCGATGCGCACCTCCGTGCCGGGCAGCGGCTTGCCGACCGTGCCGGTGCGGTAGGCCTCACCGGGGTTGACGAAGGAGGCCGCGGAGGACTCCGTGAGGCCGTAGCCCTCCAGGATGTGGATGCCGGCGCCGGAGAAGAAGAAGCCGATCTCCGGGGCGAGGGCGACGGAGCCGGAGACACAGGCACGCAGCTTGCCGCCGAACGCCTCGCGGATCTTGGCGTACACCAGCGCGTCGGCGACCTTGTGCTTGGCGGACAGGCCGAAGGGGGCGCTCGCGGTGCCGGTGCGGCGGAAGTTGTCCTGGCTGACCTTGGCGTACTCGCGGGCGACCTCGGCGGCCCACCGGAAGATCTTGTACTTGGCCGGGCTGCCCGCACGCGCCTTGTTCGCGATGCCGTTGTAGACCTTCTCGAAGATGCGCGGCACGGCCGCCATGTACGTCGGCTGGACGACCGGAAGGTTCTCGATGATCTTGTCGACGCGGCCGTCGACGGCGGTGACGTGCCCGACCTCGATCTGCCCGGAGGTCAGCACCTTGCCGAAGACGTGCGCGAGCGGCAGCCACAGATACTGCACGTCCTCCGCGCTGATCAGTCCGGTCGCGGCGATCGCCTTCGCCATGTACGACCAGTTGTCGTGCGGGAGGCGCACGCCCTTGGGGCGGCCGGTGGTGCCGGAGGTGTAGATGAGGGTGGCGAGCTGGTCCTTGGTGATGGCGCCGACCCGCTCCTTGATCAGCTGCGGCTCCTTCTCCAGCCGGGCCGCGCCGCGCTTCTCCAGCTCGTCGAGGGTGAGGATCCAGTCGGCGGTCTCCACGCCGGACGGGTCGATCACGACCACGTGGGTGAGGTCGGGCAGCTCGGCCCGCTTCTCCACCGCCTTGGCCAGCTGGGCCGCGTCCTCCGCGATCAGCACCCGGCTCTCCGAGTCGGACAGGATGTACGCCGATTCGTCGGCGTTGGTCTGCGGGTACACCGTCGTCGTCGCCGCGCCGGCGCACACGATGCCGAGGTCGGCGAGGACCCACTCGATCCGGGTGGCGGAGGCGAGCGCCACGCGCTGCTCGGGCTGGACGCCCAGCTCGATCAGACCGGCCGCGATGGCGTAGACCCGGTCGGCGGTCTGCGCCCAGCTCAGCGACTTCCAGTCATCCGGACCCTGGCCGGACGCGGGCGGCACGGGGTAGCGGTACGCCTCCGCGTCCGGCGTGGCCGACACGCGCTCAAGGAAGAGGCCCGCGACGGACGGCGGACGGTTCTCGATCAGTGTCTGTGTGTCGCTCACGACATCCTCCGGGGCCCGCGACGATGCGGCTGGCTCAGTGCGGCTGTTGTTTAACTCGCGAGTAACTATCGAGCAGGGACAGAGTAGAGGGCGACCGCCCGGCACGTAAGGGGTCACGTACTGTCACTTTCTACAGACCACAGGCATCGGGCCCGCCGCGCAACAGCGCGACGGGCCCGTGCACCGGCGGGATCCCGGTTACTTCTTGCTCTTGGCCGAGCTTCCGCTCTCGTCGCTGCTCAGCACGGCGATGAAGGCCTCCTGCGGAACCTCCACGGAACCCACCATCTTCATCCGCTTCTTGCCTTCCTTCTGCTTCTCCAGCAGCTTGCGCTTACGGGAGATGTCGCCGCCGTAGCACTTGGCGAGGACGTCCTTGCGGATGGCGCGGATGGTCTCGCGGGCGATGACCCGCGAGCCGATGGCGGCCTGGATGGGCACCTCGAAGGCCTGCCGCGGGATCAGCTCGCGCAGCTTGGCGACGAGCCGCACCCCGTACGCGTACGCGGCGTCCTTGTGGGTGATCGCCGAGAAGGCGTCGACCTTGTCGCCGTGCAGCAGGATGTCGACCTTGACCAGGCTGGAGGTCTGCTCACCGGTGGGCTCGTAGTCCAGCGACGCGTAACCACGCGTCTTCGACTTCAGCTGGTCGAAGAAGTCGAAGACGATCTCGGCGAGCGGGAGGGTGTAGCGGATCTCGACCCGGTCCTCGGAGAGGTAGTCCATGCCGAGCAGGGTGCCGCGCCGGGTCTGGCACAGCTCCATGATCGAGCCGATGAACTCGGTCGGCGCCAGGATGGTGGCCCGCACGACCGGCTCGTACACCTCGCTGATCTTCCCCTCGGGGAACTCGCTCGGGTTGGTGACGACGTGCTCGCTGCGGTCCTCCATGACGACCCGGTAGACCACGTTGGGCGCGGTGGCGATCAGGTCGAGGCCGAACTCGCGCTCCAGCCGCTCCCGGATCACGTCCAGGTGGAGCAGGCCGAGGAAGCCGACGCGGAAGCCGAACCCGAGGGCGGCGGAGGTCTCCGGTTCATAGACGAGCGCCGCGTCGTTGAGCTGGAGCTTGTCCAGGGCCTCGCGCAGCTCCGGGTAGTCGGAGCCGTCCAGCGGATACAGACCGGAGAAGACCATCGGCTTCGGGTCCTTGTAGCCGCCGAGCGCCTCCGTGGCGCCCTTCGCCTGGCTGGTGACGGTGTCACCGACCTTGGACTGACGGACGTCCTTCACACCGGTGATGAGGTAACCCACCTCACCGACACCGAGGCCGTCGGCCGACAGCATCTCGGGCGAGTTGGTGCCGATCTCCAGCAGCTCGTGGGTGGCGCCCGTGGACATCATCTTGATGCGCTCACGCTTGTTGAGCTGCCCGTCGATGACACGGACGTACGTGACCACACCCCGGTAGGAGTCGTACACGGAGTCGAAGATCATGGCGCGCGCGGGCGCGTCCTTGACGCCGACCGGCGCGGGGATCTCCCGCACGACCTTGTCCAGCAGCGCGTCGACGCCGACGCCGGTCTTGGCGGAGACCCGCAGCACGTCGTCCGGCTCGCACCCGACGAGGTTCGCCAGTTCCTCGGCGAACTTCTCCGGCTGCGCGGCCGGCAGGTCGATCTTGTTCAGCACCGGGATGATCGTGAGGTCGTTCTCCATCGCCAGGTAGAGGTTGGCGAGGGTCTGGGCCTCGATGCCCTGGGCGGCGTCGACGAGGAGGATGGTCCCCTCGCAGGCGGCCAGCGACCGCGAGACCTCGTAGGTGAAGTCGACGTGCCCGGGGGTGTCGATCATGTTGAGGATGTGCGTGTTGCCGGGATCCTGGGTCGGAGCCCACGGCAGACGCACCGCCTGGGACTTGATCGTGATACCGCGCTCACGCTCGATGTCCATGCGGTCGAGGTACTGAGCACGCATCTGCCGCTGCTCGACCACACCGGTCAGCTGGAGCATCCGGTCGGCGAGCGTGGACTTGCCGTGGTCGATGTGCGCGATGATGCAGAAATTGCGGATCAGAGCCGGGTCGGTACGGCTCGGCTCGGGCACATTGTTAGGGGTCGCGGGCACGCAGGGTCCTGATTCTTGAGGTATCCGCAGAGGCAGCGGCTCGGGTCGGATCGATACGTAGGTTCCATGGTCCCACGGGCGGCGACCGAGGACCGGTTTGGGCCACTGACCGGGCCACTGGTAGCCTGGGTGGCTGTGTCTCATGCCCTCTCAGCGCGAGGCACGTCTTCAAGAAATCACCTGGTACGGGATCCGGAACCTCCATGCCCGGAGCACTCCTGGCCCCGTGCCTGAACCTGAAAAGGCTCTTTCGTGGCGAACATCAAGTCCCAGATCAAGCGGATCAAGACCAACGAGAAGGCTCGACTGCGCAACAAGGCCGTCAAGTCCTCCCTGAAGACCGCGATCCGCAAGGCCCGTGAGGCCGCCGCCGCGGGTGACGTCGAGAAGGCCACCGAGCTGCAGCGCGCTGCCGCGCGTCAGCTCGACAAGGCCGTCTCCAAGGGTGTCATCCACAAGAACCAGGCCGCCAACAAGAAGTCGGCGCTTGCTTCCAAGGTCGCGTCCCTCAAGGGCTGAACCCCTTTTTGATCTGACCGGATCCCCCGGGATCCGACGCGCCGGAAGGACCCAGGGCGGGCCCTCTCTCATCCGCTCCCGACCGGCCCCACGAGCTCATACGCGGCCTGCGTTCGCCACGCGGGTATGAGCTCAAACGCTTGAACCGAAGGCCCCGGCGCCGAGCCCTTCCCCAGGGCGGGCGCCGGGGCCTTCGGCGTGCCCTGTGCGGCTTGGGCGGGGGGCACGCGGCGGCCCAGGCGGTGGGCAGGCGGCGGCGCAGGCGGTGGGCACGCGGCGGCCCAGGCGGTGGGCGCGCGAGGGTCACGACCAGAATTCGTTGCTCTTGTCGATGTTCTCGAGGCACTCGTCAAGATCGCTGAACTTGTCTCCGACGATCCGGAAGACGATGCCTCCCTTTTCGTCGAGGTGCTTGCTGCCCCGGTCGGCGGTGAGGCGGTGCACGGAAAGGGCATGCCCACGGCCGTCGACGAACACATTGAGCAGCTCCACCCGGAACGACCCGTCGGTCTCCGAGGAGAGCCGGGCGTAGTAGTCGTTGATGATCGAGTCGAGCCCCTTGAAGTCCCCCGACAGCGGGTGGGAGCCAGGCACGTGGTGGGTACAGTCCCCGGTCATCATTCCGCGCAGGGCGTCCATGTCCCCGCGCTGGAAGGCTTCGTAGCCCTTGCGGACGAGCATGGTGTGCGGGTGTTCAGCCATGGCGATCGCCACCTTTCCCAGTCCGGCGACGGACGGCTGATACGCACGATTCTCCTCCGCGGGGAGGGAAAGGCCACTGGATCACCTGAGTTGGCGGCCGTGGGGGCGGCCCCGGGGGCCCCGGGGGGCGGCTCCGGAGAGGGCCGCGGGGCAGCCCGGGAGCGGCTCTGGGGAGGGCCGTGAGGGCCGCGGGGACCAACCGCCGGATGGCGACCTCGGAGTGGTGGCCCGGAGTGGCGGCCTCGGAGTGGTGGCCCTGACTGGGACGGCAGCGCTGGGATGGCGACCGTCGAGTGGCGGCCTGGGGCGACGGTCCCCGCGGTGGCAACCCTGAGGGGCCGCCTTCGGTGACCGCCGTCCCCATGGCGGCAACCCTGAGGGGGCACCTTCGGTGACCGCCGTCCCCATGGCGGCAACCCTGAGGGGGCACCTTCGGTGACCGCCGTCCCCATGGCGGCAACCCTGAGGGGGCACCTTCGGTGACCGCCGTCCCCATGGCGGCAACCCTGGGGGCCGCCTTCGGTGACCGCCGTCCTACCGACCTACCGTCCCCTCGACCGAGCCGCCCGCGCGATGGCCACCACGGCCTTCTCCAAGGCGTACTCCGGATCGTCCCCGCCGCCCTTCACCCCAGCGTCGGCCTCGGCCACGGCCCGCAGGGCGACGGCCACCCCGTCCGGTGTCCACCCCCGCATCTGCTGGCGCACCCGGTCGATCTTCCACGGCGGCATGCCGAGCTCCCGCGCGAGATCGGCCGGCCGGCCCCCGCGCGCGGAGGACAGCTTGCCGATCGCCCGTACGCCCTGGGCGAGCGCGCTGGTGATCATCACGGGCGCGACGCCGGTGGCCAACGACCACCGCAGCGCCTCCAGCGCCTCGGCGGTCCGCCCCTCCACGGCCCGGTCGGCCACGGTGAAGCTCGACGCCTCGGCCCGTCCCGTGTAGTACCGCCCGACGACGGCCTCGTCGATGGTGCCCTCGACGTCGGCGACGAGCTGGGACACAGCGGAGGCCAACTCCCGCAGATCACTGCCGATGGCATCGACGAGCGCCTGACAGGCCTCGGGTGTGGCGGACCGCCCGGTCGCCCGGAACTCCTGTCTCACGAAGGCCAGCCGGTCCGCCGGCTTGGTCATCTTCGGACAGGCCACCTCCCGCGCCCCTGCCTTGCGCGCGGCATCCAGCAGCCCCTTGCCCTTGGCCCCGCCCGCGTGCAGCAGCACGAGCGTGATCTCCTCGGCGGGCGCCGAGAGATACGCCTTCACATCCTTGATCGTGTCGGCCGACAGATCCTGCGCATTGCGTACGACCACGACCTTGCGCTCCGCGAAGAGCGAGGGGCTGGTCAACTCGGCGAGCGTGCCGGGCTGCAGCTGCTCCGGGGTCAGGTCACGTACGTCCGTGTCGGCGTCGGCGGCCCTCGCGGCAGCCACCACCTCCTGCACGGCACGGTCGAGCAGAAGGTCCTCCTGCCCCACGGCAAGCGTCACCGCGGCAAGAGGGTCGTCATTCGCAGTCTTCCTGGCCATCGCCCCAAGCATGGCACGGCCCACTGACAACGAAGCTGACCTACCGCCGCCCACAACCGCAGACGCCGCCCGCCACCGAGGCCGACACCTACCCCACCCTGCCCGACGCACCGCCGCCCGCCGCCCGCCGCTGCGGGCAATCGTGCCGCTGGGGCGGCACGGGTGGGCGCGGCGGCACCCCGCCAACGCCGGGCCGCGCGACCCACCCGTCGGCACCAGCGCAGGACCGCGCACAACCAAGCCCGGCCTTCAAGCACTCCCCGCGGCAGCCCTACGGCTCCTCCCGCCACCCATCCCACTCCCCGGCAAACGCGTCCAACTCCCCGGGATCAAGCCGCCCCTCCTCGTCCCGCAGCACCACCAGCCACTGCGCGTCCTCCGCATCGTCCTCCCCGGCCAAGGCGTCCCGGACGACCTGCGGCTCCTCCCGCACCCCGAACCGCTCCCCGAGCGCCTCGACGACCTCCTCCGCAGCGTCACGGTCGGGCAGCACCAGTACATGTCTCACATCGCTCACGCGGCCATTTTCCGGCACTCCCCTCCGAACCCGACCCCGGCCCGCCCCTACGCCGTCTCGACCCCGCGCACCACCGGCACCCTCTCCAACTCGATCCCGAACCTCTCCCGATACACCGCCAGCACCTCCTCGTCCCCCGCCAACTCCCGTTCCTCACTCCGCCCGTCGGCGCCCGTCACCTTCAACCGGCGCCCGCTGAGCGTGATCCGCCCTCCGTCCTCCGTGACCCGCGAACAGACCAGCGACTTCGTGAAGTGGGACTCCGGCGAGGTCTGGTGCCACCAGGCCCCGGCCAGGAAGTCGCCCAGCGCCCGGGGCCGCACCTCCAGCCGGTACTCACGGACACCGTTCCGCAGAACGTCCAGGTCGGCGTGTCCCGCCGCTCCAGCCCCCTGCCCCGTCCCGGTGACCCGCCCCGCCCCGCCCTTCACCCCGGCCGCGTCCGGCCCTGCCTCCACGATCCGGAACAGGCCCCCGGGGTCCTGCTGTTCACCCCGGTGGTCCCACTGGAGCGGGTAGTGGCTGTGCGCCCCGAACCCGACGTCGGCCAGCCACTCCCCCGCGTCCACCGTCCGCACCAGCAGCGCGAGATGGTCGTACGGGATCCCGAGCCGTCCCTTCTCTCCGTAGACCCGCCCCGCGAGCAGCGTCACATCGAACCCCAGGGTCCTGAGCAGCGCCCCGAACGCCCCGTTCAGCTCGTAACAGAACCCTCCCCTCCGAGCCTCGACCACCTTCTCGACCAGCCGTTTCTCCTCCAGCACGATCTCCTCACCGAGGTGGATCGACAGATTCTCGAAGGGGACGTTCTGCAGGTGCCGCAGATGCAGCTCCCGCAGGACGTCGACCGTGGGCCACGCCGGATACGCGGCCCCGAGCCGGTGCAGATAGGCATCCAGCAGACGGGCATCGAGCGGTGAGGGGGCGACCTGTGCGGAGTCCATGCCCTCAGTCTCCCGCCACCCGCAGCTCCGCGCCCGTACCGGTGACCGCCAATGCCCCGTCCACATCGGTCCGCATCACCACCGCGCCCGTGGCCCGCAACGCCGCGACCGTACTGGGCGCCGGATGCCCGTACGGGTTGTCCTCGCCGCACGAGATCAGCGCCAGCCGAGGCGCCACCACGCGTATGAGGTCCGGGTCCTGATAGGCCGACCCGTGGTGAGCCACCTTCAGCACGTCCACCCCGCCCAGCAGCCCGGCCGCCGGCGACCGCGACAGCGCCTGCTGCGCCGGGGGTTCGAGGTCCCCGAGCAGCAGCATCCGCAGCCCGCCCGACCGCACCAGCAGCGTCACGCTCGCGTCGTTCGGCCCCTCCGGCTCGGGCACCGGACGGGCCGGCGGCCACAGCACCTCCCACTCGAGCCCACCGAGCCGCCGCCGCTCCCCCGCCACGGCCCGCACGACCGGAACCCGCCGGGCCTGCGCCTCCCTCCGCACGAAGTCCACCTGGTCCACCGGTTCCTCGAACCCCGTCGTCTCGATCGCGCCCACCGCCCGTCCCCGCAGCACCCCCGGCAGTCCCGCCACGTGGTCGGCGTGGAAGTGGGTCAGCACGACGAGCGGGACCCGGGTGATGCCGAGCGTGCGCAGACACCGGTCGACCAGCGCCGGGTCAGGCCCGGCGTCCACCACCACGCCGGTGCCCTCACCCGCCGCGAGCACCGTCGCGTCGCCCTGCCCCACGTCGCACATCGCGAACCGCCAGCCCGGCGGCGGCCAGCCCGTGACGACCCGGGTCAGCGGCGGCGGTTGCACCACGACGAGCAGCAGCAACGCCGCACAGATCGCGCACAGCCACGGGTGCCTCAGCACCCGCCGCCCGAGCAGCACCACCCCAGCCGTGGTGAGGGCGAGCAGCAGCGCTCCGCCCCAACTGCCCGGCCAGTCCACCCCGGCACCCGGCAGCGCCGCCCCGGTCCGCGCCACACGCGCGATCCATCCGGCGGGCCAACTCGCGCACCACGCCAACGCCTCGGCCACCGGCATCACCACCGGTGCCGTCGCCAGCGCCGCGAACCCCAGCACCGTGGCCGGCGCCACCGCGAACTCCACGAGGAGGTTGCACGGCACCGCCACCAGACTCACCCGCGCCGACAGCACCGCCACGACCGGCGCACACAGGGCCTGCGCGGCCCCCGCGGCCGCCAGCGCCTCCGCGAGCCGCGGCGGAACCCGGCGCCGCCGCAGCGCGGCACTCCAGCGCGGCGCCAGCGTCAACAGCGCTCCCGTGGCGAGCACGGACAGCAGGAACCCGTAACTCCGGGCCAGCCACGGGTCGTACAGCACCAGCAGCAGGACCGCCGTCGCGAGCGCCGGGATCAGGGATCTGCGGCGGCCGGTCGCGAGGGCGAGCAGCACGACGGCTCCGCAGGCCGCGGCCCGCAGCACACTCGGGTCGGGCCGGCACACCACGACGAACCCGAGCGTGAGCGCTCCGCCGAGCAGCGCGGTCGCCCGGAGGGGGATCCCCAGCCGGGGCGCCAGGCCCCGGCGCTCGACCTGCTGGGCCAGACCCGGCGGTCCCAGCAGCAGGGCGAGCATGATCGTGAGGTTGCTGCCGGACACGGCCAGCGTGTGGGCGAGGTCCGTCTCCTTGAAGGCCTCGTCCAGCTCGGGCGTGATCCGTGAGGTGTCCCCGACGACCAGTCCCGGCAGCAGCGCCCGGGCGTCCGGGGGCAGTCCGTCGGTGGCCGCCCGCAGCCCCGCCCGCAACCGTCCCGCGAACCGCTGGGCCGCCGACGGCCGCCCCACGACCGTCGGCCCCGCCGGGTCCCGCACCCGCAGCACGGCCGCGATCCGGTCACCACCCGTCAGCGCGGGGGCCAGCCGCCCGGTCACCCGCACCCGGGTGGACGGCAGCAGCCCGAGCCACGACCCCTGCGCCGGGCGGCGAGCCAACCTCGGGTGTCCCCCACCGCCCGAGCCCTCCCCGACGTCCACGACCAGCAACACCGGCGTCCGTGTCGCCATCGCCGTCCCGGCCGACGTCTCCACACCCCGCACCTCCGCGTCGATCAGCACGGAGTCCGGGGTCATGCGGTCCCCTCTCACCCGCGGCCGGGCAAGCCGCGGATCGGAGGTGATCTCCAGCTCGGCCGTGACGGTGGCGTACTGCCGCGCCAGCTCCGGCACCGGCCCTCGGCGCAGATCGGCCCCGTGCAGCCCGGCCGACGCGGCGGCCCCGGCGGCACAGAGCAGCACCGCGGCCACGGTCACCCGCGGCCACCCGCCCCGAGCACCTGCCACCTCGCCCCGCCGTCCCGAAAGTTCCGCCCTCCCCCCTCCCGACGCCCGCTCACCCCGCCCACCGGAAGCGCCCTCACCCCGCTCTCCCGACGGCCACTCACCCCGCCGGTCCGAAGGCTCCGCACCCCGTCGTCCCGACGCCCGCTCACCCCGCCCACCGGAAGCGCCCTCACCCCGCTCTCCCGACGGCCACTCACCCCGCCGGTCCGAAGGCTCCGCACCCCGCCCTCCCGACGCCCGCTCACCCCGTCCCCCGCGCCACCGCACACCCAGCAGGAGCCCAGCGGCCAGCGCGCAGACGAGCACGACGCCGGTCACCACCCCCGGCGACGCGTCCAGCGCCAGCGCCGCCGTCGCCCAGGCTGCGAGCGCGGGTGGTACGAGCCGGAGATCCACCGGGCCTTCCTGGCGCGGGTGCGCGTTCCCCAGCCGCTTTCCCGAGGCGATGTGCACGGTTCGCCGGGATCGAGGGCCCGGGCCACCCGCACCGACCTCGCCCGCGCGTCCCCCGCCCGAGCCCACACGGGGGCTGCCCGCACCACCTCCCTCCGCGCCGGCGCCACCTCCGTCCACGCCCACACCACCGGACCCCGAGTACGCCGACAAGGCGCCGTCGTCGCCCCTCATGGCCGCACCAGTTCCCGCAGATCGGCAAAGCGCCGCTCGCCGATGCCGTTCACCTCACGCAACTCGTCCACCGAACGGAAACCACCGTGCTGCGTCCGGTAGTCGACGATGTGCTGCGCCAGCACGGGCCCCACGCCCGGAAGCGTGTCGAGTTGCTCCACCGTGGCCGTGTTGAGGGAGACGGGAGCCGCCGGCGCGCCTCCCACAACGCCACCCACCGGAGCCGCCCCCGCCCCTGCGGCACCGCCGACCACCGGCCCGCCCACGACGACCTGCTCTCCGTCCACGAGAAACCGGGCACGATTGAGGCCGTCGGTGTTCGTCCCCGGCTTCACCCCGCCGGCCGCGCTCAGCGCGTCGACCACCCTGGAACCGGCGGGAAGCCTGTGGATCCCGGGCTTGCGCACCTTGCCGCTGACGTCCACCACGATCTCGGCAGCCGGCGTGCCCGCGGTTCCCGTCGCTCCGGCCGGAGCGACAGGCTCGGCCGACCCGCCCCGCTCCTGCGCCCCGTACGGAGCCGCCGCCCGCACCACCTCCGGCGCCTGCACGGACTCGGCCCGCCCGGCCCAGAAGTGCTGCACGGCGAAGACCGCGACGGCGACCACGAGAACGGCGAGAGCGAGCACACTCCTGCGCTCCAGCCCACAGCGGGCCTGCACCCACACCGGCATCCGCTCCCGCAGTGCGAGCCCGGCCCGCTCCCACCGGCCACCCGCGCCAGGAACAACCCCGGCCACGTCCACCCCGGTGGCAGGCGGCCCACCGACCCCGGCAGACGACTCACCATCCCCGGCGGCAGAGAGTGCACCGGCTTCGGAAGGCGGAGGACCGTCGATGGCGACGCCCGGCTCCTCCGCCTCAACGTCCGCAGCCTCGTCCTCGTGACCGGCACCGCCACCCGTCGGTGGCGGTCCCATCCCCAACTCCCTTCGTTCTCCGCCCTGTTCACCGAACAGCACCTCCGCCCGCCGGCGCAGTTCCTCCGCCGGGGCATGACGGTCCCTCACCCGGCCCCGGGCAGGGGGCCGTCGGTGTCGGATCCGTCCGTCGGAGCCAGGTCCTCGCCCGGGTCCACTGGTCGCGGTCGTCGTACGTGAGCGTGATCGAAGTGCCATGCCACGAGGATCGGCCACTTCACGACACCGCGACGATCTTGCTCCATTTCCGTGGACGGCGACCCGGTTGTGGACAACTGCGCCACCCACAAGAGTGGCTCAGAGACTTACCGCACCTCGGACGCTCACCACGCCGCGCACGCTCACCACGCCGCGCACGCTCGCCGCGCCCCGCACGCTCACCGAGCGGAGACCACAGCCCCCAACAGCCCAGGCCCGGTATGCGCCCCGATCACCGCACCGACCTCGCTCACATGCAGCTCGCCAAGACCCGGGACCCGAGCCCGCAGCCGCTCCGCCAGCGCCGATGCCCGATCGTGGGCGGCGAGATGATGGACGGCGATGTCGACCGGCGCGCTGCCGGCCCGGTCGGCGACCAGCTCCTCCAGACGGGCGATCGCCTTCGACGCCGTCCGCACCTTCTCCAGAGGCTCGATGCGCCCCCCGTCGAGCTGGAGCAGCGGCTTCACCGCGAGCGCCGAGCCCAACAGGGCCTGCGCGGCACCGATCCGGCCTCCGCGGCGCAGATAGTCGAGGGTGTCGACGTAGAAGTAGGCGGAGGTGCCGGAGGCCCGCTTCTCCGCGGCCGTGACCGCCTCGTCCACCGTGCCGCCCGTCTCCGCGGCCTCGGCCGCCGCCAGCGCGCAGAAGCCGAGCGCCATCGCGACCATGCCGGTGTCCACCACCCGCACCGGCACCGGTGCCTCACGCGCCGCGACGACCGCCGCGTCGTAGGTGCCGGACAACTCGGCGGAAAGATGGAGGGAGACGATGCCGGTGGCGCCGGACTCGGCGACCTTGCGATAGGTCTCCGCGAACAGTTGGGGACTGGGGCGCGAGGTGGTGACGGAACGTCGCTTCTGCAGTGCCTGCGCGAGAGAACGGGTCGAGATCTCTGTGCCCTCGTCGAGTGCCTGGTCGCCGAGGACGACGGTCAGGGGCACCGCGGTGATGCCGTGGCGCTCCATCGTCCGCCGCGGCAGGTAGGCCGTTGAATCCGTGACGATAGCGACATGGCGGGACATGAGCTGGAGGTTACCTGGCGTAGCGCCCGGACGGCAGACCGGCCCCTCCTGGGCGGCCTGCCCCGGCACGCATCCGTGACGACGTCAGGTGGTGCTCTCGGGCCGGGGCTTCTTCTGCCAGGCGTAGGTGGGACGCGGCCCCGGCGGGGTGATGGCGGGCCGTGTCGGCTGTTCCGCCGCGCGCGAGCCGGGCGTCTCCGGCCAGGTCTGCTGTCCGCTCGCGCTGTCGGTGGCGGACGCCTCGGGCCACGGCGGCGGTGTCTGCTCGGGGGCCGAGCTGGTCCAGTGGCGCAGGGCGCCGGCCTCGACGTCGATCTGGGCGCTGAGGGTGTCCAGGTCGTCGTCGGCGAAGCGGCGGGCCCGGTCCCGGGCCGCCCAGCGCAGCGAGTCCGCGGATGCCGTGATGCGCTCGGTGCGCTCCCGCAGCGACGGCAGCCGCTCGGCGAGCGTGGCCCGGTCGGGCTCGGACTCCATTCGTTTGAGCTCGCCGTCCAGCTCGTGTCCGTGGGCGCTGAGGCGCTGGAAGAGGCCGAGGGACTCCTTGAGGGACTCGTCGTCGGCCACGCCCGCGTGCAGCGCGTCCTGGGTGGCCCGCATCGAGGTGCGCAGCTTGAGGCGGAGCTGGGCGATCTCGCCGGCCGGTCCCGGCTGGGCGAAGGACTTGGCCCGCAGGGTGTGGTCCTCGACCGTGCGACGGGCGCTGGTGATGGTGCGGTCCACGCTGCGCTTGGCGGCGCCGACCACCTTCACCGTGGCGTAGGCGCCGAGCGCCAGGAACAGCACGAAGAGCAGGGCGACGACTGCGATCACTGCTTCCACGAGCTCCTCCTCCGGAACCGGTCGCGGCACACCACGCGCCGCTCTTTCAACGGTAAACGCAACGGGCAGGCCCGGAGTTCCAGAGAAACCCCGAACCTGCCCGTAGGGGACCACCCGGAGACGTGCTCACGGCCTCATGTGCCGCCGCGCGCCGGCCCCGCGGCGTCACGCCGGAACGATGTTCACCAGCTTCGGCGCCCGCACGATCACCTTGCGGATGCCCGCACCGCCCAGCGCGTTGACGACGTTCTCGTCGGCCAGCGCGACCTTCTCCAGCTCCTCGTCGGAGATGGCCGGCGACACCTCCAGACGCGCCTTGACCTTGCCCTTGATCTGCACGACGCAGGTCACGGTCTCGTCCACGACGTACGCCGGGTCGGCGACCGGGAAGTCGTGGTGGACGACCGAGTCGGTGTGACCCAGCCGGCGCCACAGCTCCTCGGCGATGTGCGGAGCCAGCGGCGCGACCAGCAGCACCAGGGACTCGGCGACGGAGCGCGGCACCGCTCCGCCGGCCTTGGTCAGGTGGTTGTTCAGCTCGGTGATCTTGGCGATGGCGGTGTTGAACCGCATGCCCTCCAGGTCCCCGCGGACCCCGTCGATCGCCTTGTGCAGCGCCCGCAGCGTCTCCTCGTCCGGCTCGGCGTCGACGACGGTGACCTCGCCGGTGTTCTCGTCGACGACGTTGCGCCACAGCCGCTGCAGCAGGCGGAACTGGCCCACCACCGCGCGCGTGTCCCACGGCCGCGACACGTCCAGCGGACCCATCGCCATCTCGTACAGGCGCAGCGTGTCGGCGCCGTACTCGGCGGCGATCTCGTCCGGCGTGACCGCGTTCTTCAGGGACTTGCCCATCTTGCCCAGCAGGCGGCTGACCTTCTCGCCCTGGTAGTAGTAGGCGCCGTCGCGCTCCTCCACCTCGGCGGCCGGCACCGCGATGCCACGGCTGTCGCGGTAGACGTAGGCCTGGATCATGCCCTGGTTGAACAGCTTGTGGAACGGCTCGGCGGACGAGACGTGCCCCAGGTCGTACAGGACCTTGGACCAGAAGCGCGCGTACAGCAGGTGCAGCACGGCGTGCTCGGCGCCGCCGACGTACAGGTCGACGCCGCCGTGCGGCCGGCCTTCGCGCGGGCCCATCCAGTACTGCTCGATCTCCGGGTCGACCAGCTTCTCGCTGTTGTGCGGGTCCAGGTAGCGCAGCTCGTACCAGCAGGAACCGGCCCAGTTGGGCATGGTGTTGGTCTCGCGGCGGTACCGCTTCGGCCCGTCGCCCAGGTCCAGGGTGACGTTGACCCATTCCTCGTTGCGCGACAGCGGCGTCTCGGGCTGGGTGTCGGCGTCGTCCGGGTCGAAGGTGCGCGGCGAGTAGTCCTCGACCTCCGGCAGCTCCAGCGGCAGCATCGACTCGGGCAGCGCGTGGGCGATGCCGTCCTCGTCGTAGACGATCGGGAAGGGCTCGCCCCAGTAGCGCTGGCGGCTGAACAGCCAGTCACGCAGGCGGAAGTTGACGGTGCCCTCGCCGATGCCCCGGGACTCCAGCCACTCGGTGATGCGCGCCTTGGCCTCGACGACGCCCAGGCCGTCCAGGGAGACCTCGTCGTTCGACGAGTTGATGATCTTCGCGTCGTACGACCCGAAGGCGTCCTTCCAGGTGGAGGTGTCCGTACCCCGGCCGTCGGTCGGCTCGACGATGCAGTGGATCGGCAGCTCGAAGGCGCGCGCGAACTCGAAGTCGCGCTGGTCGCCCGCCGGCACGGCCATGATCGCGCCGGTGCCGTAGCCCATCAGCACGTAGTCGGCGATGAAGACGGGGATCTGCTCGCCGTTGACCGGGTTGGTCGCGTACGCGCCGATGAAGACGCCGGTCTTGTCCTTGGCCTCGGCCTGGCGCTCGACGTCGGACTTGGAGGCGGCCTGCGCGCGGTACGCGGCGACGGCCTCGGCCGGGCTCGCGTGGCCGCCGGTCCACACCTCGTGGGTGCCCTCGGGCCAGGCGTCCGGGGTGAACTTCTCGACCAGCGGGTGCTCGGGCGCCAGCACCATGTACGTCGCGCCGAACAGGGTGTCCGGGCGGGTGGTGAAGACGGTGATGCGCTCGCCGTCCACGGGGAAGTCGACGCGGGCGCCCTCGGAGCGGCCGATCCAGTTGCGCTGCTGCAGCTTGATGGCCTCGGGCCAGTCCAGCGCGTCCAGGTCCTCCAGCAGCCGGTCGGCGTAGGCGGTGATGCGCATGTTCCACTGGCGCAGCTTGGCCTTGAAGACCGGGTAGTTGCCGCGCTCGGAGCGGCCGTCGGCGGTGACCTCCTCGTTGGCCAGCACGGTGCCCAGGCCGGGGCACCAGTTGACCGGCGCGTCGGAGGCGTACGCCAGGCGGAACTCGCCCAGGACGTCGGCGCGCTCGGCGGCGGTCAGCTCGCTCCACGCGCGCGTGTGGCCCGATACGGGGCGCTCACCGGACTCGAACTGCGCGATCAGCTCGGAGATCGGGCGGGCCTTCCTGGCCTCGTCGTCGTACCAGGAGTTGAAGATCTGCAGGAAGATCCACTGGGTCCACTTGTAGTAGTCCGGGTCGATCGTGGCGAAGGACCGGCGCTTGTCGTGGCCCAGGCCCAGCCGACGCAGCTGGGCCTTCATGTTCTCGATGTTGGCCTCGGTGGAGACACGCGGGTGCGTGCCGGTCTGCACGGCGTACTGCTCGGCGGGCAGGCCGAAGGCGTCGAAGCCCAGGGTGTGCAGGACGTTGTGGCCGGTCATGCGCTGGAAGCGCGCGAAGACGTCGGTGGCGATGTAGCCCAGGGGGTGGCCGACGTGCAGGCCCGCACCGGAGGGGTACGGGAACATGTCCATGATGAACTTCTTGGGCCGCGCCACGACCTCGGCGTCTCCCGCCAGGTCACCCTTCGGGTTCGGCGCCGCGTAGGTGCCGTCGGCGTCCCAGACGTCCTGCCAGCGTGCCTCGATCTCGGCTGCCATGGCGGCCGTGTAGCGGTGCGGCGCGGCCACCTCGGCGGCAGCGGGGTTCGTCTCGCTCATGATCCTCAAAGCTCCATCGATCGTCTCTGCCAGCGGCTGTCACACTCGGGAAACGAAAAATCCCCTCGCACAGGAGGGGACGCCGCGCCGATTCCGAACCGTCCGTTCACCGGCGTTCGGGACTGATCAGCGCGGCTCGCTAAGCAGAAGGCGTACGGCACGCATGGCCTCAGGGTACCGCAGCCCTTGAGCAGGCCGCGACGCGCTTCCGTATGCCTGATCGACGCGGCGTCGCCCGGCGCCGGCACGAGCAGAACCGAGCAGAGCTTGAACCTAGGTCAAGGATTACTTCGCGTAACAGCCGCTAAGGGACATCGCAAGCGCCCCATTGTCCTTTGATAACAACGCAATAACTCAAATCGCGTACCCATCGGTATGGCGTCCACTTAGAGTTCAGCAGCGGGACCGCTTTCCCGAACTGCTCGGAGTTGCCCCCATGAACCCTCGTCGTAGTAACAGCTCGCTCCCCCAACCGGGCCGGTCGGCCTACGGGGTGGCGTCCGCTGTCGTCCTGGTCCTGATACCCGTGATCGTGCTGGTGGGAGGTGACCGCTTCCGCGAGTTCCTGAACTTCGGCGCGGGCGTGCTGTCCCTCGTCTCGCTCAGCTGCTCGGTGATCTGGGGTCTGGTCGCGCAGGACCGGATCTTCCTGAACACACGCCAGCGGATCGTCGGCCAGGCCGTCCACCGGACGTTGGCGGTCGCCTCGATCGCGTTCCTGCTGCTGCACATCACCACGAAGATCGCGCTGGACCACACCCAGTTCATCGCCGCGATCATCCCGTTCTCGCTCGGCGTCACCGGGATCGGCGGCCTGATCGGCCTGGGCTCCGTGGCCGGGCTGCTGATGATCTTCGTGGGCATCACCGGCGCCCTGCGCAGCAGGTTCGCCTCTCCGGCCCCGGTCGCGGCGCGCTGGCGTGCGATGCACATGCTGGCCTATCCGGCCTGGTGCGCCGCACTGATCCACGGACTCTACGCGGGTCGCCAGGCCAAGCCGATCTTCGTGATCCTGTACGGCCTCTCCGTGGTGGGCGTGATGGCGGCCCTCGCGCTGCGTTCGGCCCCGCGCCCGGTCAAGCGCAGGCTCGCCGACCGGATCGCCGCGATCCTGGGCACCGAGGAGCCGGCGGGCCGCGACGCCCTCGAAGAGAGCCGCGCGCGCGTGGCGGAGGCCTCCTCCCGGGGCGCCGGCGGCGGCTCCTCGGCGCTGCCCGGCTACGAGGGCCGCTCGTCGTCGTCCGACACGATGAGCTCCACGCGCATGTCGCCGCAGTCGCCCTCGTCGTCCCCCCTGTTCGACGCGCCCGCCACGCCGGAGCCCGCCAACGGCTTCGCGGCCGCCTACCGCGCAGTGTCGACGCCCCCGCGCGCGCAGCAGCCGTTCGCGGCCGACCAGACCGCGCGCATGGACCTGCCGTTCGACGTGCAGGCCACGGAGGCGATGCCGCGCGTCGACAGCGGCGGCAGCACCTCGGGCAGCTGGCCGATCCCGTCCCCGCCGCCGGTCGGCGAGGCGCCCCCGTCGGTCTACGACCCGCTCCAGGACACGGGATTCAACATCCCGGTCTATGGCAATTCGGGCGCCGGTGGCTACGCCGGGAGTGACGTGTACGACACCGGTGAGACGAACACCGCGTACGGCACGTACAACTCGAACGACACGTACAACAGCGGTCCCGCCAATGAACCATCTCCCGGAGCGTCGTTCGACGCCCCGGGTTCGGGCGAACCTTGGAACACGCCTTCCGGAGGCTATAGGTGAACGAGGCCCTGCCCGACGTCCCAGAAGTCCGCGTGGTCGGCCTTCCGCAGCTCACGTCGGGCTTCGACCTTGTCGAGAGACTCGATCTGCCCATGCACCTGAAGGTGCATGGGCCCCTTGAGCCGATGGGCGGAGAGAAGCTCGCGCAGCTCTCCGAACGCATCAACCTCAAGGGCCGCGGCGGCGCGGGATTCCCGTTCCACAAGAAGTTGCGCTCGGTCGCCGACGCGGCGATCAAGCGTGGTGTACGGCCGGTCGTCGTCATCAACGGCAGCGAGGACGAACCGGCCTGCCGCAAGGACACGGTGATGATCAACCGTGCCCCGCACCTCATCCTGGACGGCGCGCTGCTGGTCGCGGAGGCGCTGGGTGCCCGCACGCTCGTGGTGGGGGTCACCCGCGAATCGACCCAGCGCTCCATGGAGGCCGCGCTCGCCGAGCGCGGCCTCAGCAACGGCCGCCGTTCGGCGCTGAAGGCGTTCGTCCAGCGCAACCCGATCCGCATGGTCACCGGCGCCGCCGCGTCGCTGATCCGCTCCATCGACGGCGGCCCGGCGATCCCGCCCGGCCGCAAGGTCAGCGCCTCGCAGAACGGCGTCGGGGGCGCCCCGACCCTGCTGTCCAACGCCGAGACGTTCGCCCAGCTGGCCATCGCCGCCCGCATCGGCCCGGAGCGTTACGGCAACACCGGCCTGTACGACGAGCCCGGCACCGTCATGCTGACGGTCTCCGGCGCCGTCGCCCGCCCGATGGTGATCGAGGTCCCCACGGGCGTCCCGCTGCGCTACGTCCTCCAGCTGGCCGGCGCCCCGCCGGTCCCGCAGGGCGTGCTGACCGGCGGCTACCACGGCAAGTGGATCGACGCGGCGACCGTCAACGAGGCGGTCGTCTCCCGCAACTCCCTCGACGCGGTGGGCGGGGCACTCGGCGCCGGCGCGATCCTGCCGATCAGTCAGGAGACCTGCCCCCTGGGCGAGTCGCTGCGCGTGGCCCAGTGGCTGGCGGAGGAGAGCGCGGGACAGTGCGGTCCCTGCTACCTCGGTCTGCCGGCCGCGGCGCGCGGCATGGAGGACATCCTCAACGGCGGTGGCCCGGCCGCCCTGGAGGCACTGAAGCAGGTCGCCAAGAACGTGAAGCGGCGCGGCGCCTGCTCGCACCCGGACGGCTCCGCGATGTTCCTGGAGTCGACGATCAAGGCGTTCACGGACGACCTGGCGGCGCACGTCCTCGGCAACGGCTGCGGACGGCCCGTGGAGGGCGTTCTGCCGCTCTTCGAGGGCGGCATGACCCCGACGGGCATCCCGGGCGGCGGCGAGCCCGCGGACACCGGTGACAGCCGCCAGAAGATCTTCGTCGACTGGACGCTGTGCCGCGGCCACGGTCTGTGCGCGGACATCCTCCCGGAGGTCTTCCAACTCGGCGCCGACGGCTTCCCCACCGTCGCGCAGGCGAAGGTGCCGCGCTACGCCGAGGCGAAGGCCCTGCGCGCGGTGCGCCGCTGCCCGGCCCTGGCCCTGCGCATCGAGGAGGACACGCGCGGCCAGGCGCCCTCCCGCAACCTCCCGGTCCTCTCCCAGGGCCGCGGCCGCCGCGCCCTGGGCCGCTGAGCCCGTACGACGACGGGGCCGCCTGGAGACAGGCGGCCCCTTGTGCGTTCCGGGCCCTCTCACGCCTTCCCGGAACCTTTGTGCGCCTTCCAGGAACCCGTGTGCGTTCTCGGCCGGCGACCACGCGCGACAACGCAAAAGATCCCGCCGGATCATTCCGATCCGGCGGGATCTGCTGTGGAGCTAAGGAGAATTGAACTCCTGACCTCCTGCATGCCATGCAGGCGCTCTACCAACTGAGCTATAGCCCCTTGCGGCCAAGCGGCGGAACCGCTTCTCGACCTGGCCTTCGGGTTTCCCCGGCGGCGACGCCAACATTACACGGTCCAGGGGGTGGACCACCAAATCGTTTCCGTTCTGTCCGCTTTGGGGGCGGAAAGTCAGGTCAGGCCGTCACGAACGAGTAGAACCGCTTGAGGGTGCAGTGCTCCTCCAGGAGCCGGCCGTAGATCGGCTCGCCCTCCAGCTCCCGGTACGTCTCGATCGGGTCGCCTTTTATGATCAGCGCCCGCGCGCATTCCTCGCACCAGTACTGGTAGTCGGGGTTGACCGGCTCCATGTCGCGGACGATCGGCGTACCGCTGCCACACCAGTCACACTTTCGCCTGTGCGCACCCATCGATCAGCTCCAGCTGTGGCCGCAGGCCGTGCACACGTAGGAGATCCCGCCGTTGTCCCCGAGAACCTGGGCCACGAACGCGGAACCGCAGGAAGGGCAGCTGAGCCGGGTGGCCGTTTCCCGTGTCAACGCTGCTTCGGAGAGGTGACCGACCTCTCCGAGGATGCTCGCAGGCATCGCTACTCCCTCCCGTCGGGCCGCGCCCCCTTCCGGCCGTTTGATTCTGCCACGGCCGGGCCAATACGGTCAGCGACGCCTTAGTACCAGTCCGGACACGGCACCCAGCGCGGCTGTCGCAGCGAGCGCGAACATGCATGTGAGAAGCGCTTCCGAAGAGGTATACGCCTCCGGGGCCCCAAGTGACTCAAGCCGGTTGAAGAACAGTGTGCCGAAGGCGGCGACACCGATCAGCTGCCCGAGCTGGGTGACGGTGGCGAGCAGCCCGCTCGCATCCGCCGCGTCCTCGGGGCGTACGGCGGCCAGGGCCCGGGTGAGCGTCGGGCTGAAGGCGAGCGCGAGTCCGGCGCCCACGCCGGCGTACGCGCCGTACACCCAGGCGCCACCCTGGTCGCCGCCCCTGAACGCGAGCCCCACCGCGGCCACGGACAGCGCGGTGAGCGTGAACCCGGCCGGGGCCAGCGCCCGTTGCAAGGCGGCGGGCCAGGTGCGCCAGGTCAGGCCGACCACGCCGAAGACGACCGCGGACGGCACGAAGGTGAGACCGGCGCGCAGCGCGCTGAAGCCGAGGCCGCCCTGGACGTGCAGCGTGAGCACGAACAGGAAACCGCCGTTGACGGCCATGACGGCCGTGATCCGCAGGACGGCGAGTCCCATGCCGGGACGACGCAGCACATGGGGCGCGATCAGCGGGGCGCCGCCACGGCGGGCGAGACGCCACTCGTAGCCGCAGAACAGGGCGAACAGCAGCGCGCCGGCCGCCAGCGACAGCCAGGACCACCGCGGCCAGTCCTCCTCCTGGCCGAGCACGAGCGGCACCGTGACCGAGGAGACGGCCACGCCGAGCAGGACCAGGCCGGTTCCGTCCAGGCCGCGTGCGCTCTCCGGCTCCGTCCCGCCGCCGCGCGGCAGGACGCGCCGGCCGACGGCGAGCAGGACGAGGCCCACGGGTACGTTCACCAGGAACACCGGCCGCCACCCGCTGCCCAGCAGGTCGGCGCTGACCAGAACGCCGCCGACCACCTGCCCGGCCGCCGCGCCGACGGCCAGGACCGCCGAGTACGCGCCGAGCGCCCGGACCCTGGCCTCACCCGTGAAGGTGCGCTGGATCAGGCTCAGCACCTGGGGGATCATCACCGCCGACCCGGCGCCCTGCACCAGCCGGAACACGATCAGCTCGGTGCTGCCCTGCGCCAGTCCGCAGGCGAGCGAGGCGGCCGTGAAGAGGCCGAGCCCGACGAGGTGGACCCTCCCGTGGCCGAACCGGTCGCCGAGCCGTGCGCCGGTGATCAGCAGCACGGAGTACGTGATGGCGTAGCCGGCGACGACCAGTTGGAGATCGGCGCCGGATGCGTGCAGGTCGGAACCGATCGTGGGGGCCGCGACGTTCACGATGAAGACGTCGAGCAGTGCCATGAACTGGGCGGCGAGCACGACCGCGAGCAGCCGGCGAGGCCGATTGTCAGTGCCAGGGTCTTTACTGGCAGCAGGAGTTGGAACGGGCGGTACGGCCGCGGGATCGGGGGTCGTCCGGGGTGTCGTCGTCATGCCGTCGAGCGTGACGAGGGTCCGGTACGGGTGCCGAGAGCCCGCCGATGCTGGTACTGACAGCACCTGGCAGGGGACGGGTGGGGGATCGACCATGGGGGACGTGACGATGGGCACGAGCACAGCGGCGGGGACGCGGTCAGCTGCGGGGCCGAGGGCGGAGGCGGCACCGCGGCGCCGGCCGGAGCTGGCCGCCTTTCTGCGCAGCAGGCGGGCGCGGGTGACACCGGCCGACGTCGGGATGCCGCCGGGGCTGCGGCGGCGTACGCCCGGGCTGCGGCGCGAGGAGGTCGCCCAGCTCTCGGGCGTGGGCGTCACCTGGTACACATGGCTCGAGCAGGGTCGGCCGATCAACGCCTCGGCGCAGGTCCTGGACGCCGTGGCGCGCACGCTGCGGCTCGACCCGCCCGAGCGGGAGCATCTGTACCACCTGGCGGAGGTGCCGTACGCGTCGGAGCCGGAGGCCCTGGTGCAGAGCGTGGGGCCGGAGATCCAGGGCATCATCGACGCGCTCGTGCCCCGCCCGGCGGTGGTCTACAACTCGCGGTACGACATCCTCGCCGCCAACGCCGTCTACCGGGACCTCTTCATGACCCCGACGAACGTCTCCGCCACAACGCCGGCCAACGCGCTGTGGGGGCTGTTCACGGCGGACGAGGAGGACTGCCCGCTGCTGTTCCGGGATACGGAGCTGCCGGTGATGGTGGCGACCCTGCGGGCGGCGTACGGGCTGCATGCCGGGGAGCCCGTGTGGGAGGACTTCATACGCAGGCTGTCCGCGGCGAGCGAGCTGTTCGCGCGGCTGTGGGAGACAGGTGACGTGGCGGAGCCCGGCCGTCGGGTGAAGGTCTTCCGGCACGCGACGGTGGGTGAGCTGCGGATGACGTCCATGTCGCTGTCGATCAACGGGATGCCGGAGTGCCGGATCGTGGTCTACACACCGGAGGACGAGGAGACGGCGCGACGCGCGGCGCTGCTGCGGAGGCAATGAAAAATCCCGCCCCCTGAAGGACGGGATCTTCTACAACCGATCTTTGACAACTCCACAGAGTGTCGATCAGTGGAGCTAAGGAGAATTGAACTCCTGACCTCCTGCATGCCATGCAGGCGCTCTACCAACTGAGCTATAGCCCCTGGTGCCACACAGCGGAGCCGCGTGGTGTTTCGCCCCGCTCGGCGGGGCGAACAAGAAGAACTCTAGCCTGCGACCTGCCGGAAAGTGAAATCCGGGCGCCGGGCCGCCTCGGGACGCTCAGTCGTCGTCGCCGAGCACCGGCTCCGGCAGGGTGCCGGCGTTGTGCTCCAGGAGGCGCCAGCCGCGGGCGCCCTCGCCGAGGACGGACCAGCAGCAGTTGGAGAGGCCGCCGAGGCTCTCCCAGTTGTGGGCCTCCAGGCCGAGGAGGCGGCCTATGGTGGTGCGGATCGTGCCGCCGTGGCTGACGACGACGAGCGTGCCGTCCTCGGGCAGCTTCTCGGCGTGCCGCAGCACGACGGGGGCGGCGCGGTCGGCGACCTCGGTCTCCAGTTCGCCGCCGCCGCGGCGGACGGGCTCGCCGCGCTTCCACGCGGCGTACTCGTCGCCGTACCGGGCGACGATCTCCTCGTGCGTCAGCCCCTGCCACACGCCCGCGTACGTCTCACGCAGGGCCTCGTCGTGGGTGACGTCCAGGCCGGTGAGCGCGGCGAGCTCGGCGGCCGTGTTCGCGGCCCGCGACAGGTCCGAGGCGACGATCGCGTCGGGCCGGAGGGAGGCGAGCAGCCGGGCGGCGCGGCGGGCCTGGGCCAGGCCGGTCTCGGTGAGCTGGACGTCCGTGGTGCCCTGGAAGCGGCGCTCCACGTTCCAGGAGGTCTGGCCGTGCCGCCAGAGGATGACGCGGCGGCCGCGGCCAGGCGTGCGGCCGGCCGCGGCGGAGGCGGCCGCGGCGCCCGGTGCGGTCATCACCACTCACCGCCCGGCTCGGCCGCGTCCTGGGCGGCCTGCAGCTTGGCGTGCTCCTGGGCCTTGCCGCGGGTGGCCTTGGCGTCCTCGGGCAGGTCCAGCTCGGGGCAGTCCTTCCACAGCCGCTCGAGGGCGTAGAAGACGCGCTCCTCGCTGTGCTGGACGTGCACGACGATGTCGACGTAGTCGAGCAGGACCCAGCGGGCCTCGCGGTCGCCCTCGCGGCGCACCGGCTTGGCGCCGAGCTCCTTGAGGAGGCGCTCCTCGATCTCGTCGACGATCGACTTGACCTGGCGGTCGCTGGGGGCGGAGGCCAGCAGGAAGGCGTCCGTGATCGACAGCACGTCACTGACGTCGTAGGCGATGACGTCGTGCGCGAGCTTGTCGGCTGCCGCCTGGGCGGCGGCGTTGATGAGTTCGAGAGAGCGGTCGGTGGCGGTCACTACATGGCTTTCCGTCGGCGGTCGTTTGCCCTCAAGGGTCTCACGGACCGCCGACGGCACCCCATGTGATCGAGGCGGTCACGCCGCTGGTGGCGGGTGCGGCTAGGACGTCGAGGGCTTGTAGTCCTGGCCGAGGACGACCGCCACGTCCGCGTTGGCGGTGACCGTGCCCTTCTTCACGGCGCTGGTGGGCAGGCCCAGGGTCTTGGCGACCTCGGTGGCGTTCTCCTTCTCGGCGGCGTCCGCGTAGAGCACCTTGGAGGCGGACTGCGTACCGGAGGGCGTGCCCGCCTCCAGGAAGGTGAAGCCGCCGTTGAGGAGCACCACGCGCGCGTCCTCGGTGTTGGCCTTGGTGCCGCTGGCGTTCTGGACGGAGACGCTGACGGCCGCGTCCTTGTCGGGGCTCTTCGCGGTGCCGCCGAGGACGTTCTTGACGACGCTCGCGCCGGCCGCGGCGCTGAGCGTGCCGTCGGCCTGGACGGGCAGCAGGGCGGTCTTGTAGTCGCCGCCCTTGGCGAGGTCGGCGAGTCCGGCGAGGAAGGCGCCGAGGTCCTTGTCGGTCAGGGAGGGGTCGAGGATCTGGGCCAGGGTCTGGATGGTGACCGTGGCGCCCTGGGCATCGGAGGACACCTTGCGCAGCACGCCCTGCATGACCTGGCCGAACCGCTCCAGCTGGGCGTTCTGGGCCTCGCCCTCGGCGCGGTAGGTGGCGTAGGCGACGGCCATCTTGCCGCTGAGGGTCTGGTCCTCGCCCTTGTTGACGAGGGGGGCCTGGCCCTTCTTCTTGGCGGCCGGGTCGGGGACGGCGGTGTCGGTGTCGACCTCGATGTTGCCGACGAGGTCGACGAGGTTCTGCAGATAGGGCGTGTCCAGCCGCCAGGTGCCCTGGATGTCGGTGCCGAGGACGGTGTCCAGCGCCTGGCGGGTGCCTTCGGAGCCGTCCTCGTCGACGGACTTGGCGAGGGTGGTCGTGGTGCCGTCGTCGGTGGTGACGACGAGGGAGTTGGGCAGCAGGACGGTGGTGCCCTGCTTGGTGGTGGTGTTGTCGACGAGCAGCACGGTGGAGGTGCCGCCCTTCGCGGTGTCGTGCAGGTGGACGACGATCACGTCACGCTTCTGGGCGGTGCCGGCCGTGGTGGTGCCGGCCTTGGAGTCCTCGGACGAGGACAGTCCGGGCAGCTTCCCGGCGTACCAGAGGTAGCCCACTCCGCCGACCGCGGTCAGGGCGAGGACGACGACCAGGGCGACGAGGCGGCTGCGGGCGCGGCGCTTGGCCTCCTCGCGGCGCTCGGTGCGGTTCTCGGTGAAGTTCAGCCAGTCGATGACGTCCTCGGAGTCGCCGTTGGGCTCCTCGACGAACGCGAACTGCTCGGTGTGGTACTCGCGTGGGGTCCGCGCCGGGGCTTCCGCCTCCGCGTCGGTCTCCGGCGGTCCGGCCTGGTGCGGGATGTACGCGGTCTGTTCGGCGACGCGGGGCTGCTGCCCGCTGGTGGCGGTCTGCCCGTAGGGGTCGTACGGGGCCGCGGTACCGGCGCCGCCCTGCTGGGCGTACGTGCCGGTGCCGTAGGGGTCGTGGACCGGGGCCTGCCGGCCCGTGTCGTAGGCCGGGGTGGGCGGCTGCTCACCGGTGTCGTACGGGTCGTATGCGTGCGGCTGCTGCTGCTCGCCCTGGGCGTACGGGTCGTAGCCGTAGCCCTGCTGCTGCCCGTACGGGTCGTAGGCCTGCTGCGGGATCTGCTGGGACGGGACCTGCCGGTACACCGGTTGCCCGTACTCGTCGTAACCGACGAGCTCGTACGGGGTCTCTCCGTAGCCCGCGTCGTATCGGTCGTTCACCGGTACCCCTCTCGGCTCACTCGCCGCGGTACAGCTCGCGCTTGTCGATGTAGCGCACGACTCCGTCCGGCACCAGATACCAGATGGGGTCGCCCTTGGCGACTCTCGCGCGGCAGTCGGTGGAGGAGATGGCCAGGGCGGGGACCTCGACGAGGGAGACGCCGCCCTCGGGGAGGCCGGGGTCGTTGAGGTGGTGTCCCGGGCGGGTGACCCCGATGAAGTGGGCGAGGGAGAACAGTTCCTCGCTGTCCCGCCAGGTGAGGATCTGGCCGAGGGCGTCGGCGCCGGTGATGAAGAAGAGGTCGGTGTCGGGGTTGAGGGCCCGCAGGTCGCGCAGGGTGTCCACGGTGTAGGTGGGGCCGCCGCGGTCGATGTCGATGCGGCTGACGGAGAACTGCGGGTTCTCGGCCGTCGCGATGACCGTCATCAGGTAGCGGTCCTCGGCCGGGGAGACCCTGCGGTGGCTCTTCTGCCACGGCTCGCCGGTGGGGACGAACACGACTTCGTCCAGGTGGAACTGCGCGGCGACCTCACTGGCCGCCACGAGGTGCCCGTGGTGGATCGGATCGAACGTTCCGCCCATGACGCCGAGGCGGCGCTTGCCCGGGTTCGACGGGCCGGTAGGCATGTCCTGCTCTCCCATGCGTGCAGACCCTACCGGCCCCGCCTGAGGGCACCGGCCGGCCGATGCCCGGAGTGCCCCGGTACGGACATGGTGCGCCTCAGCGGTCGCGGTTGAAGCGAGTGGTGATCCACAGCAGGAGCAGCAGGATCAGGAACGCGCCACCGCCGGTCACCAGCGGGCTCAGGCTCTCGTGGTTGCCACCGTGCTCCTCGCCCTCGGCGGCGAGGGTGACCAACTGGGCAGCGGCGCTGTGGAAGCTCATCTTCGGCAGGACCTATCCGGTGTGGGCGGGATAAAGATGTCGGCCCATCGTAAGCGGGCGCCTCGCCGCCCACTACGCCGACTCCACTGTTGGGCAGACCGTGCGGCGCCTCGCCGCTCCCCGTCCGCCCCGGGGGAACCTTCCCGCGCCCTCAGTCGTCCTTCCGCTTGTAGCCCCGGAGCAGGAACCAGGCGGTCAGTGCACAGCCCAGGATCATCACGATCAGGACGATCCGGAGCAGGTTCCCCGCCCCCTGCTGCTGGGCGGCGTCGGCGGCCTGGGTGAACCAGGTTGCCGCGGGGTTGTGCTCCATGGCGCGGGACTCCTTCGGTGTGGTGCCCGTCCACCGTAACTCCGCCTAGGCTGGGCCCCGCTTCGGGGGCGCAAAGGGCTGCACAAAGGTCCGCAAAAGGACCAGACATACGAGGGCCACACCTACGCACATGGGGGATGACATGTCCGATGACGGCCACGAGCAGACCGGTCACGAGAACGTGCCGAGCAGGCAGCGCAGGCGCTTCCCGGGAATCTCCTCACGTGCGTACGAGCACCCGGCCGATCGTTCCGCCCTGGTCGCGCTGCGCAAGCTGAGCGGCTTCGACACCGTCTTCAAGGCGCTGAGCGGGCTGCTGCCCGAGCGGAGCCTGAGGCTGCTGTTCCTGTCCGACTCGGTGCGCGTCTCGGACCAGCAGTTCGCGCACCTGAACGACATGCTGCGGGACGCCTGTTACATCCTGGACCTGGAGAAGGTCCCGCCGATGTACGTCAACCAGGATCCGCAGCCCAACGCGATGTGCATCGGCCTGGACGAGCCGATCATCGTCGTCACCACGGGCCTCGTCGAGCTGCTCGACGAGGAGGAGATGCGGGCGGTCATCGGCCACGAGGTGGGCCACGCGCTGTCCGGCCACGCCGTGTACCGCACGATTCTGCTGTTCCTGACCAACCTCGCTCTCCGGGTCGCCTGGATCCCCCTCGGCAACCTCGCGATCATGGCGATCGTCACCGCGCTGCGCGAGTGGTTCCGCAAGTCGGAGCTGTCCGCGGACCGGGCCGGGCTGCTCGTGGGCCAGGACCTCCAGGCCTCGATGCGCGGCCTGATGAAGATCGCCGGCGGCAACCACCTGCACGAGATGAACGTGGACGCGTTCCTGCAGCAGGCCGAGGAGTACGAGGCCGGCGGCGATCTGCGCGACTCCGTCCTGAAGATCCTCAACGTGCTGCCCCGCTCCCACCCCTTCACCACCGTGCGCGCGGCCGAGCTGAAGAAGTGGGCCGAGTCCCGCGACCACCAGCGGATCATGGACGGCCACTACCCGCGGCGCGCCGAGGACAAGGACACCTCGGTCACCGACTCCTTCCGCGAGTCGGCGGCGCACTACGCCGACCACGTCAAGAGCTCCAAGGACCCCCTGATGAAGCTGGTCAGCGACATAGCGGGCGGGGCGGGCAACCTGGGCGGCCGGGTCCGTCGCGGCTTCGACGGCTTCACCAGCGCCCCGCCGCAGGACGGGCCGACGGACACGCCCCCGCGCGACGACGACTGACCGTACGGCTCAGTTCACACCTTCGGCTGGGCACTCCCCGCCAGCGATCCGCACAGTGCGGTCGCCCCGCCCGTCGCGTACGGGTCCGTGCCGGCCGGGCCGCCCGCCTTGGCGGTCTGGCCGGCGAGCAGGGGGCGCAGATGGTTCGTGGAGTCCTCGCCGCAGGACAGCGGGCCGGCCTGGACGTAGGAGACGATCAGCTGGGTCTGGCGCAGCCGCAGGTCGTCGCGGTCGAAGCGGAACTGCAGCTCACGGCGGACGGTGAACAGCGAGGCCGGTGTCTTCGCGTCGGCCCCGGCGGGCCGCAGGGCGTACACGAAGGTGTGATCGGCTGTGACCTCGAGGGTGGTGGAGTCGGCCTCGGCGGCCTGGAGCGTGCCCTGGACGCGGATCCTGCGGTCGGCCAGCTCGGCCCGGGCGGGGTCGAAGCGGACCAGCCACCCGGTCGGCGCGTGCCGTCCGTCCGGGGCCGGGTGAGTGAAGCTCTCGTCGAACTGGTCGAGCTGGTCGGGGTCGATCAGCACCCGCACCGGCCGCACCTGCTGCCCGGTGAGCACCTCCGGGTCGAGGGAGGAGCGCACGATGTAGTCCTTGGCGGTGGTCAGGGCGGTGACGACCTGGCTGTCGGAGAAATGCGCGGTGCGCCGGGAGGCGGGCAGCGGGATGCCCTCGGCGCCGATGCGGTACTGCGCGGCCGGGCTGCGCGCGTACAGGTACTCGGGGTCGGCGGTGCCGGGCACGGCGCCCTGTGGGGCGAGCGGGATGACGGTCATCCGCAGGGGTTCCACGGGCCGGCGGGCGGCCGGGTTCTGGTAGGGGTGGCGGACCCCCATGTAGATCGCGGTGCCGAAGGCGAGGGCGATCAGGAGGACGAGGAGGAGCGCCTGCCGGGACAGGCCCCGGTGCAGGGGTGGGCGGCGGCGGACGGCGGGGGCGTGGTCGGCGATGCGCTCCTGGGCGGAGTACTCCTGGAGGCGGGCAGCACGGACGAACGATTCGTCGAAGACGACGGATCGGTACTCGTCCTCTCCTCCACCGGGTGCTCCCTCGGGTGTCCCCTCCGGTGGCTCTCCGGGCCCGCCCATACTTTCAGAGTAGGTCTCGCGGAGCTCGGGTAAACGCCCTGCTGCGCGACAAGTTCTGACAGGTTCTCGTCCACCGGACGGCCCGTTTCCGGCCGCTGCGAGGGCCCGCTGCCGGACCCCCACGACTGCTGTGTCAGGGCGTGCGCGGGACCGCCGAGACGGGTGGCCGGGAGTGGTCGGCGGCGGCGGACGGAGCCGGTCCGGCCCCTTGTTCCAGCCCGGTCGAGGCAGGGGACGGCACCTGCTCCCGGTTGCTGGAGGAGGCGCCCCGGTAGACCGCGGCGAAGGCCAGCGCGACCATGCCGACGCCCATGACGAGGGCGAGCACCCAGGCGACGGGACGGTGCCACCGGACCTGCTTGCCGTACGTGCCGAAGGTGCCGTAGCGGCGGTCCCAGGCTTCGGTGTCGTCGGCGTCGTCCAGCTCGTCGTAGTCCGGATCATGGCCGAATCCGCCGGGGCCGTCGGGACCGTACGGATCGTCGTAGCGGTCGCCGCGGGCGCGGGTGCGGCGGGCTTCGGCCTCGGAGGCCTCGGCTCTCGCCTGCGCGGCGGCCAGGAGGCGTTCGACGGCGGTCGGCTCGTGCACCGGTGCCGCCTGTACGAAGGCCTCGTCGAAGACCACGGAGGCGAACTCTTCGTCCGACACCCCGCGGTCGTGGTCGTCGTCGGGCTCCCAGCCGTCAGAGAACGGCGTGCCCCCCACGTCCTCCGGCACGGATCCAGAGTAGACCTGGGGGTTCAATTTGGGCAGACGGTATGGAAATTCATCCGCCTGATGAGACACCTCTCACGGGACCCCGCTCCCGCCCGCTCGGGGCCCCGCTCCCGCCCACGCGGGGCGCCGCACGCCCCGGCGGTCTTCGTCAGCGCCGTACGTGCCCGTCGCCCGTGACGATGTACTTGGTGCTGGTCAGCTCCGGCAGGCCCATCGGGCCGCGGGCGTGCAGCTTCTGGGTGGAGATGCCGATCTCCGCGCCGAAGCCGAACTGGCCGCCGTCCGTGAAGCGGGTGGAGGCGTTGACGGCGACGGTGGTGGAGTCGACCAGCTGGGTGAAGCGGCGGGCGGCCTGCTGGGAGGTGGTGACGATGGCCTCGGTGTGGCCGGAGGTCCACAGCCGGATGTGCTCGACGGCCTTGTCGAGCGAGTCCACGACGGCGGCGGCGATGTCGTAGGAGAGGTACTCGGTCTCCCAGTCCTCGGGCGTGGCCTCGACGACGGTCGCCTTGGAGTCCTTGGCGTACGCCAGCACGCGCTCGTCGGCGTGGACGGTGACCCCGGCGTCCGCGAGGGCGTCGAGGGCGCGGGGCAGGAACTCGGGGGCGATGTCCTGGTGGACCAGGAGGGTCTCGGCGGCGTTGCAGACGCTGACCCGCTGGGCCTTGGAGTTGATCAGGATCTCGATCGCCATGTCGAGGTCGGCGTGGGCGTCGACGTAGACGTGGCAGTTGCCGGTGCCGGTCTCGATCACGGGGACGGTGGACTCGGCGACGACCGTCCGGATGAGGGAGGCGCCGCCGCGCGGGATCAGGACGTCGACGAGGCCGCGGGCGCGCATCAGCTCACGCACGCTCTCCCGGCTCTCCCCCGGCACGAGCTGCACGGCGTCGGCGGGCAGCCCGGCGCCGCCGACGGCGTCGCGGATCACCCGGACGAGTGCGGTGTTCGACTCGTAGGCGGAGGCCGAGCCGCGCAGCAGCACCGCGTTGCCGGACTTCAGGCACAGCGCCGCCGCGTCCACCGTCACATTGGGGCGGGCCTCGTAGATGATGCCGACCACGCCGAGCGGGACGCGGACCTGGCGCAGGTCGATGCCGTTGGGCAGGGTCGAGCCGCGCACGACCTCGCCGACGGGGTCGGGCAGCGCGACGACGTCCCGTACGTCGGAGGCGATGGCCCGCACCCGCTCCGGGGTCAGGGTCAGCCGGTCGACGATCGCCTCGCTGGTGCCGGCCTCGCGGGCCTTGGCGATGTCCTTGGCGTTGGCCTCGACGATCTCACTCGTACGGACCTCCAGCGCGTCCGCGATGGCGAGCAGCGCGTCGTCCTTGGCGGCCCGGGGCAGCGGCGCGAGGTCGGCGGCGGCCGCCTTGGCGCGGTAGGCGGCCTGGGTGACCGGGGAGAGGGCGTCGTACGGCGAGAGCGTGGTCATACCGGGAAGGGTAGTGCGCCCGACCGGCCCGTCCACCGCTCGTTCCACACCCCGAGACGCGTGCCGAGACGCGTTCCGGGGCGTGCGCCGGGCCGGAGTCAGAAGGGGTGAACTCCGACAGGGGCAGCGGGCCGTGGGCCGTAGCCCTCGGCGATGCGCTGGTGGTAGGTCTGGCGGTCGATGACCTCCAGACCGACGATCTCCCAGGCCGGCAGCCCGGCCGTCTGCCGGTGCTCGCCCCACAGACGCAGGGCGACGGCGGCCGCGTCGTGCAGGTCGCGCGCCTCCTCCCAGTAGCGGATCTCCGCGTGGTCGACGGCGTAGCGGCTGGTCAGGAGGAAGGGGTGGTCGTGGGCGAGTTGTTCGAGGGCACGCCGCAGCTCCTTGAGGTCGGCTTCCTCGCCCGAGACGCTCAGTGTGACGTGCCACAGGCGGGGCAGGTCCTCGGGCCGCGTCTGCTCCGGTCCGTCGGTCTCGGGTCCCCGGTACTGGTCGCCGGCCGCCACGCTGGTCAGGGCGCGCTCCTCGCCGGCCACGCGTGAGGACGCCTTGCCCGCCGAGGACGCCTTGCCGGCCCCGCCGGTACTCCCACGCGCCGCTGCCACCCCAGGGCGCACTCGTCTCACGACGGCCTCCTTTACGCAGCGCTCGTGCGGATGTGGTCCCAGGACAAAGTTGAGCAGGCCGCACGGCTCCGTGGGGCGGTTTCACGGAACGTCCCCCACCGGTACGGGTCGTTCGAGCCCGTCCGGGAGCGGCCGTTCGACCGGTCGCGACAGGCCCTAGGGGTGCAGGATCACGAGGTCGTCCCGGTGGACGACCTCCCGCTCGTACTCGGCTCCCAGCTCACGCGCCAGTTCGCGGGTGGACCGGCCGATCAGCCGGGGGATCTCCTTGGCGTCGAAGTTGACGAGGCCACGGGCCACCGCGTGCCCCCGGCCGTCGCGCAGCTCGACGGGGTCGCCCGCGCTGAACTCGCCCTCGACACCGGCGATACCGGCCGGCAGCAACGACTTGCGGCGCTCGACGACCGCGTGGACCGCCCCGTCGTCCAGAGTGAGCGAGCCCTGCGGGGTGGAGGCGTGCTGGAGCCACAGCAGGCGGTCGGCGGAGCGCTTGCCGGTGGCGTGGAAGTAGGTGCCGGTGTCGCCGCCGGAGAGGGCGTCGGCCGCGTGGACCGCGCTGGTGAGGACCACGGGGATACCGGCGGCGGCCGCGATCCGGGCGGCCTCGACCTTGGTGACCATGCCACCGGTGCCGACGCCCGCCTTGCCTGCGCTGCCGATCTCGACGTGCGCGAGATCCTCGGGACTGCGCACCTCCGCGATCCGCGAGGTCCCCGGCTTGCTGGGGTCGCCGTCGTAGACGCCGTCCACGTCGGACAGCAGCACGAGCAGGTCGGCGTGGACGAGGTGGGCGACGAGGGCGGCGAGCCGGTCGTTGTCGCCGAAGCGGATCTCGTCGGTGGCGACGGTGTCGTTCTCGTTCACGATCGGGAACGCACCCATCGCCAGCAGCTTGTCGAGGGTGCGGGAGGCGTTGCGGTGGTGGGCGCGGCGGCTCATGTCGTCGGACGTCAGGAGCACCTGGCCGACGCGGACGCCGTAGCGGGCGAAGGAGGCGGTGTAGCGGGCCACGAGCAGGCCCTGGCCGACGCTCGCGGCGGCCTGCTGGCGGGCGAGGTCCTTGGGACGGCGGCGCAGACCCAGCGGGGCGAGGCCGGCGGCGATGGCGCCGGAGGAGACGAGGACGATCTCCTTCTCTCCCCCGCTGCGGCTCTTGGCGAGGACGTCGACGAGCGCGTCGACCCGGTCGGCGTCCAGGCCGCCCGCGGCGGTGGTCAGCGACGAGGAGCCCACCTTGACGACGATCCTGCGGGCCTCGCGCACGGCCTGCCTTGCCCCTGCCACCTTGTTCTTCGTCCCCTCGCGTAGGCCACGACTGCCCACCAGGCAATCTACGCGAACGGGGGCGCAGGCCGCGCGCGGGTTTCACTCCCCGGACAATCGCGCACCGTAGCCATTTACTGACCGTTTGCGTACGGCAAAAAGGTTGTATAGGTTCCAGATGGAACTTGAAGAGAATCAAAATTTATTCTGAAGTTTGTGTCACTTAAGGTTCGCTCTGTGAAGCGCATACTCCTCAGATCGGGGAAGAGCCCCTTCGACGTCGTCCCCGTCGAGGACGCCCTCCACCGCGACGTGATCGCCACCAACTCCGGCAACCTGATCTTCAGCGATGCCGCGCACAAGATCCTCACCACGCCGGACGCCGAGGTCTTCTCCAACGGCATGCGGACCGACGTCTCCGCGGCCGCACGGATCAACGAGGAGTACGACGCCTTCGTCGTACCGCTCGCCAACGCCTTCAGGCCCACGTTCGAGGCGTCGCTGCAGCGGCTGACCCGGCTGATCGGCAAGCTGAAGATCCCGGTCGTCGTGCTGGGCGTCGGCGCGCAGACCGGGGTGACCTACGACCCGGCGCGGCTGAAGCCCATGGAGCCCACGGTGCGCGCCTTCTGCGCGGCGGTGCTGGAGCACAGCGCCTCCATCGGCGTGCGCGGCGAGTTCACCGAGAAGTACCTCAACGACATGGGTTTCCGGGACGTCGAGATCATCGGCTGCCCGTCGATGTTCATGTACGGCGACAAGCTCACCGTCGAGAAGCGGGCGGCGGAGCTGACGCCGCGGTCGCGGATCGCGGTGAACGGCTCGCACACCGCCGTGCGCGGCGGCGGCCTGCACAAGATCATCACCCGGACCCACGCCCAGTACCCGCACCTGCGCTACATCGGCCAGAACCTCACCGACGCCAAGCAGCTGTACTGGCGGGACGTGGACTCTCCGGCCGGCAAGATCACCGAGATGCCGACCCACCCCGGCCACCCGATGTACCAGGAGGACAAGGTCCGCGTGTACATCGATCCGGTCACCTGGATCGACGACCTGCGGGACTTCGACTACTCCTTCGGCTCACGCATCCACGGCAACATCGCGGCGCTGCTGGCGGGCACGCCCGCGACCGTGCTGGCCTTCGACTCGCGCACGCTGGAGCTGTGCCGCTTCTTCGAGATCCCGCACCGGCTGCTGAGCGAGGTGCCCGCGGACCTCGACCCGGCCGACCTGTACGAGGAGGCCGACTTCGGCGCGCTGACCGGCAACCACCGCGAGCGCTTCGACCGATTCACGGCGTTCCTGGACAAGAACGGTCTGGAGAACACGTTCACGCACGGCGACGGCGGCGAGGCCTTCGAGAAGAAGCTGCGGTCGCTGTCGTTCCCGGCGGGCGTGCGGCCGTGGAACGACGCCGACCTGGCCTCCCTGACGAGCCGGTTCGGGTGGCTGCAGCAGCGCATCGTCGAACTGGACAACCACAACGCGCAGCTGAAGCGAGAGCTCGCCAAGTCCAGGGTCGGGGCCAAGGCCGCGGCCGCGTTGCCGACTGCGTCGATCTATCGGCGGGCCCGGCGGGTGGTGGGGCGTCCGCTGCGGCGGGCGTTGAAGTCGAAGTAGGGTTCCGCCGCGCGGCAGGGGGGCGCGCCGTCGGAGTGACCGGCCGTCGCCAGGTGCGGGTCGGCTGTGGCCTGTCGCGCCCGCGCTGCGGAGCCGCGCATCGGGACAGCCCCACGCCTCTGACCTGAGCACATCACGTCGGCCCGGCACCCCGGTCGGCCACCTCACGTCGGCCGCCCCCGGCCGGTCGCCTCACGCCGCCGTCGCGCTTCTCGGGGTCGTTCTGCGCTGGGACAGGGTGCGGCGTATTTTGCGCGTCGCGCGGCGCAGGAAGGACTCGGTCGAGCCCTGGCGCCAGCCGGGGTACGCCTTGGCCTCGCGGGGTTCGGCGAGGTAGACGCGGTCGGGGACGCCGGCCGTCTTGTCGCGGAAGTGGGGATAGGCGAGGTAGAGGCGGGTGCCGCGCTTCTCCAGGACGGGGGTGGGTTCGGTCTTGGCGTTGATGAACTCGATGACGTCCGCGAGGAGATCGGGGCGCTGCTGGGCCACCAGATGCAGCCGCAGGCGTTCGTGCACGCGGAGGCGGTGGGCGACGCCCTCGTTCCAGTAGGCGTCCATCAGCGGCTTGGCCAGCTCCATCTTGGTGCGCCGGATCTCCTCGTCGTTGCGGAGGAACACCGGGCCGAACTGCGGCAGCACCGTGACCAGGAAGGGGCGGACCATGAGGACGTCCCGCTTGGCGCCGGGCGGGAGCATCCGCGCGAGCAGCTCCATCAGGGCGCGCGCGGAGTCGAAGCGCAGGGTGTAGCTGCCGCTCTTCGTCACATGCTTGCCGTCGGTGCGGCCCACCAGGTAGTAGCAGGTGTAGTCGGCGAGGACGGAGACGCCGTCGGCCCGCAGATACGCCTCCATCGTGAACAGCGCGTCCTCGCCGGTCCACAGGGACTCGTCGAAGCGCATGCCGTGCCGCTCCAGCATCGCGCGGCGGAACAGCTTCTGCGCGCTGAGCGTGAACTTGATGTTGGAGGAGAAGACGTCCGTACGGTCGAGGGTCTTGCCCCACATCGACCCTGGTGGCTTGCGGTTGATGCCCTCGACGCGGCCGAGGACCACGTCCGTGCCGTTCTTGTCGGCCATGGCGACCATGCGTTCCAGGGCCTCGGGGCCGAGCCGGTCGTCGGCGTCGAGGAAGAAGACGTAGCGGCCGGTGGCCTTGGCGAGGCCGACGTTGCGCGGGCCGCTGGGGCCGCCGGAGTTCTCCTGGTGGATGACGGTGACCGCCATGGGGGCACGGGCGGCGAACTCGTCCAGGCAGTCCCCGGTGCCGTCCCGGGAGCCGTCGTTCACCGCGATGACCTCGATGCGCGCCGGATCCATCGACTGCGCCTCGACCGATGCCAGGCACTCGACCAGGTACGGCATCGCTTCGTAGGCCCCGATGATCACGGTGACATCAGGCTCCGCCAGGGTCACTCTTCCACCTCGTCACGCACGTTTTCCCTCAAGCCCATGATCTGACGTTCGGATAGACGGAGGATTACAGAAAGGGGTTGCCTCTGTTGCCGCCCTTCCTCAGTGTGTGCCGCGTCACAGGAAACGGAAACGACTCGGCCCCCGGAGAGAGATCTCCGGGGGCCGAGCCGTGGGGACGGGCCGGGGAATCGGGCCAGGGGGACCGAGCCGGTTCCAGGCCGCTTCGGGGCGGGCGGTCTCAGTCCGTCGTCACGCCGTCGTCACGTCTTCCGCTTCCGCCAGTTCCGCCCCGTGGAACGCCGCGGCGCCCCGGGACTCCTGGCCGACGTTGCGGGCCTCGGCCTTGAGCGCGAGGTTGGCGACCGCGGTGTTGAACTGCTGGATGGAGGTCGGCTCGTCGGGGCCGAGCAGGTACTCCTTGAGCTCCTTGCGGTCCTCGGCCAGCGGGTCTGCGGCCGGGTCCCGTACGGCGTCCAGCAGCTGGTCGAGCTCGGCGGCGCTGTTGGTCAGGATCACGGCGGCGCGCACGGCGGTGTTCTGCCGCTTGAACTCCTCCACGCCCAGCTCCGCCGAGTCCGTGACGGCGTACGGCTTGCCGCTGGCGATGAAGTCGGAGACGACGCTGGAGATGTCGGAGACCATCGCCTCGGAGGCGTTGAAGCAGTCGTACAGACGCGGCTCGGTGCCCGAGATGACGCGGTGCTCGAAGGTGGGGAAGGAGCGCCAGTAGGCGTCGTTCCACTCGGCGCGCAGCCGGGCGGCCTCCTCGTGCTTGCGCATGTCGACCAGGCCGTCTCGGCTGGTCACGGCCTCGTCGGCCTTCTCGTCGAAGGCGAGGGACAGCGCGTCCAGACGGGCCTTGAGGCGGGTCAGCTCGGCCTTCGCCCTGGCCTGGGCGGCCGGGTCCGCGGTGAAGCGGGGATCGGCGGCGCGCTCGGCGGCGGCCTTCTTGATCAGCGCGATGATCCGGCGGTGTGCGGCGCCGGCCTTCTTGCTGCGAGTGCCGGTGAAGGGGTGCGGCTTGTACAGGACACGGACCGGGGGTTCGGCCGCGACCAGCTTCTTCACGATGTTCTCGCCGGCCAGCAGGAGCGAGGTGTTGCCCGGGTTGTCGTCCCAGCCCTCCCAGGTGGGCGCGTACAGGATCGTGGGGATCCTGTCCTCGGGCGCGCCCTTCCACGGCTCGATCGGCGCGAGCTGCGGGCGGCCGACCTCGACGATGTCCTCGTCGCGGATGCCGACGTCGGCGATGGCGTAGCGGTCGCGGCCGGCGCGTCCGGCGGTCCACACCTCGTCGTACACCTTGCTGAACGGGTTGACGCTGGCGGCCTTGTCGCTGTCGCCGTGGCCGATGAAGACGTGCTTCATGGTGGGGACGCGCAGCATGTGGATGTTCTTGCCGACGTTCGCCGCGTACAACGTGACCCGCACCGTGGACAGGTCCAGGTTCATCAGGTGCACCCCGCCGGGCACGCAGATGACGGGGACCGTCGTGGGCGCCATCTTCGCCAGGATCTCGCGCTCACGAAGAATGATCAGCGGACGGGAGTCCAGCTGCTCCATCGTCTCCAGCCACATGTTGACCTGGTAGGCGGAGTCGGGTGAGCCGGAGAAGTACAGCACCGTCTCCGGACGGTACTCGCGCAGCCAGGCGCTGATGCCCTTCAGGACCTTGTCGGCCCTCGGCGGGATCCGCTTGGCCCGCAGGTACGGCGCCAGCGCGACGACGTACAGCGTGCCCAGGGCCAGGGTGACGCCGACGCCGACGAAGCCGGCGAGCTTCACCTCCGCGAGGGCGTAGACGAGCAGACCCACGACGGCCGCGAGGTCGAGGTGGAGCATCTTCACACCGGCCCGGCGCAGCAGGAGGCGCGGCGGGGCGTCCGGGATGGACATCCGGGAGACCAGGTCGACGTTGCGCGTGGCGACCGGCATCTGACGGCGGTTGCCGATCAGGGTGACCAGCGCGCCGTGCGGGGCCTGCAGGCCGAAGAAGATCGTGAAGCAGGCGATCGCCGCGTAGAAGACCGGCTCCTTGGAGAGGTCCAGTCTTGCCAGCAGCAGGATCAGCAGCAGCTCCCGGACCAGGAAGCGCGTCGACAGACCGGCTCTCACCTTGCCCAGGAGGCTGATGAGGTAGCTGCCCTTGCGGTGGAGATAGAGGTCCGCAAGGTACGTCACGGCGGCCGCGGCGGCGAAGGCGGGGACGCTCGGGACGAGCGCGGCCAGCATGAGGCCGGGGTAGCCCAGCGTCATGAGGGCCGCCGCGGCCAGCTCGGCCGCGCTGCCCACCCGGGCGACGCGAATAGCGGTGCTTATCACGGAGGAACCTGCTCTGGGAGGGTTGCCGGTCATAGAGGTCGTAGCAGCCGGAAAAGTCCGTAAGACCCAGAAAATCCCTTGTGAAGAGTTTCGGGAGTTTTACGGATTCAGGCCTCTGTGAACTCTCCGTAAACCGGAAGCCACAGAGGCCTGAATTCCAATGGCTATTTGCGGGTGATTATGCCATGCCGCCCTGTCGGTCGAGCACGCCGGCCAGGGCCTGCTCGAAGCCGGAGGCGCGGCTGGCGTCGGCCGTCGGGTCCTGCTGACGGACGTCGATGACATGCCCGGTCAGCTCGGACAGCAGCACGTCGAGGGAGGTGCGGGCGACCGCCTCGGAGGACAGCAGGCTGCCCGCGGGCTCCTGACCGAAGGCCTTGGTGCGCATCGGGGTCGCCGTGCGCTCCGGGTTGATGCAGTTGACGCGGATGCCGTCGCCGGCCCACTCGTCGGACAGGGCCTGGGTGAGGTTCACCATGGCGGCCTTGGTCGAGGAGTAGAGGCTGTACTCGGCGCGGCCGCGGGTGTAGCTGCTGGAGGTGTACAGCAGCAGCTGTCCCTTGGTCTCGGCGAGGTACTTGTAGGCCGAACGAGCGATCTGCACGGGGGCCAGGTAGTTGACCTTCAGCGCTTCCTCGATGGTCGCGTTGTCGGTCTCGGCGAGCTTGCCGATGCGCAGCACGCCCGCGGTGTTGACGACGTAATCGATCCGGCCGGTCTCCGCGTACGCCTTGGACAGCGCGTCGTCGACCTCCTCCGGGTTCTCGACGTGCGTGCCGGTGGTGGAGCGGCCGAGGGCGTAGACCTTCGCGCCGTAGGACTCGGCGAGTTCGGCGATGTCCTTGCCGATGCCGTACGAACCGCCGAAGACCACCAGGGTCTTGCCGGTGAGCAGTTCGCGGTAGGCGTCCTCGCCGTTCTGCTCGGGGGCGGCCGTGGAGCCGAGCTGGAAGAGCTTGTCGGCGATGAAGACGTCGACCGGCTGCGTCACCTTCATGTTGTACTCGTCACCCGCGACGACGTGGATGGGCACGTCCGGCAGGTAGCGCAGGACGACCGTGCAGTCGTCCGTGGCCTGGAAGTTGGGGTCGCCCGCGGCCACCTCGTACGCCCGGCGGATCGTCGACAGCTTGAACGCCTGCGGGGTCTGTCCGCGGCGCAGCCGGGAGCGGTCCGGGATCTCGGTGATGAACTCGCCGTCCTCGCCGTGCGTGCGCGTGACGATGATCGTGTCCGCGGACGGGATGGCGACGTCGACGGCCTGGTAGCGCTCCAGGGCAGCCACGCAGTCGTCGATGACGCGCCGCGAGAGCAGGGGGCGTACGGCGTCGTGGAAGAGGACGTTGAGGTCCTCGCCCTCGGCCAGGCCCTCGCCCAGGGCGGCGATGGCGCGCTCGGTGGTCTCGTTCCGTGTGGAGCCGCCCTCGATGATCCGGGATACTTTCCTGAACCCGGCCTTGGCCACGATCTTCTCGACGTCCGGCACATAGCCGGGCGCCATCAGCACGATGACGTCGTCGATGGAGTCCGCCTTCTCGAAGGTGGTCAGGGTGTGCTCGATGACTGCCTTGCCGGCGATCTTCAGCAACTGCTTGGGGATCGACAGACCCACCCGCTGACCGGTGCCACCGGCCAGGATCACTGCGGTGGTACGGGGCTTGGCTATGTGCTGGGACACAGGTGACCTACCTTGGGGCGACAGGGAACGGGCAAATGGTCCCACTTGCGGTAACCGCGATGCAAGGTGAGCGCCCTTCAGTGCATATGTGCGCGCTACCCGCCATTCACCTTGCCCTGCTGGTGATTGCGAGACACAAGGTGAACCTTCCTCGGATGCGCTCACTAAATCCTGTGAGTAACTCCACAGGGTGTATGGGATTGCCGAGAGTGACGAGAAAGCAGCTCAGTGGCGTCGGAGCTGCGGCGATCACCACCGGGGAGTGGGGGATCTTCGCGCTTCGCGACATGAGGGTGCACACGTTCTTCATATACACGAGATCATTACCACACCATTACTCGTCAGGATTACGCGGAATTCCTGAGGTGACGCTGAGAGGGGCCTGGGACTTGGATGAGTCCCAGGCCCCTCTCAATGTTCTCCCGGCGTTCTCCCATCGTTTTTCGTCGCACCCGCCGAACGCCCGGCCTGCCGTCCGTCGCCTGGCGGATGTCGAAGAGGTGGTGGCCGCGGTGGTGAGTCTCGCGTGCATGACAAGAAGGGAGACGAAGAGGGACCCGTGGCGGCAGGGCAACAGGTGCCTTGCCACAACGGGTCCCTGGGACTCGGAGAGCCGGGGGCGGCAGTTGCCGCCCAGAGGGGCCGGAAGGGCTGAGGGGCCGGAAGGGGTGGAGGGGGCCTAGAAGGGCTCGAAGCCCTCGAACTCCTGGGACGCCTCGTCCCGTTCGGCCTGGCGGTCACGGCGGCGCTGGGCCGCGGGCCGCGGGGCCTCGAAGCGGTGGTCCTCACCACGGCGGCCGAGCATCTCCGCACCGGCGGTCACGGACGGCTCCCAGTCGAAGACGACGGCGTTGTCCTCGGGCCCGATGGCGACGCCGTCGCCGGACCGGGCGCCCGCCTTCATCAACTCCTCTTCGACACCGAGCCGGTTGAGCCGGTCGGCGAGGTAACCGACGGCCTCGTCGTTGTTGAAGTCGGTCTGCCGCACCCAGCGTTCGGGCTTCTCGCCCCGGACGCGGAACAGCGGCTCGCCGCCGACCTCCTCGCGCGTGACGGTGAAGCCGGCGTCGTCCACGGCCTTGGGCCGGATGACGATCCGGGTCGCCTCCTCCTTCGGCTTGGCGGCCCGCGCCTTGGCGACGAGGTCGGCGAGCGCGAAGGACAGCTCCTTGAGCCCCATGTGGGCGACGGCGGACACCTCGAAGACGCGGTAACCACGCGCCTCCAGGTCGGGCCGCACCATGCCCGCGAGGTCCTTGCCGTCCGGGACGTCGATCTTGTTCAGGACGACGATGCGCGGACGGTTGTCGAGCCCGCCGTACTGCTTGAGCTCCTCCTCGATGACGTCGAGGTCGGAGACGGGGTCGCGGTCGGACTCGAGGGTGGCGGTGTCGAGGACGTGCACGAGGACGCTGCACCGCTCCACGTGCCGCAGGAACTCCAGGCCGAGCCCCTTGCCCTGGCTGGCGCCCGGGATGAGGCCGGGGACGTCGGCGATGGTGTAGACGGTCGACCCGGCGGTGACGACGCCGAGGTTCGGCACAAGGGTGGTGAACGGATAGTCGGCGATCTTGGGCTTGGCCGCGGAGAGCACGGAGATCAGCGACGACTTCCCGGCACTCGGGTACCCGACCAGCGCCACGTCGGCGACGGTCTTCAGCTCCAGGACGACGTCCCGCAGGTCCCCCGGCTCACCGAGCAGCGCGAACCCGGGCGCCTTGCGGCGGGCGGAGGCCAGCGCGGCGTTGCCGAGACCGCCGCGACCGCCCTGGGCGGCGACGAAGGAGGTGCCGTGCCCGACGAGGTCGGCGAGCACATTGCCCGCCTTGTCGAGGACGACGGTGCCGTCCGGCACGGGGAGGACGAGGTCCTGACCGTCCTTGCCGGAGCGGTTGCCGCCCTCGCCGGGCTTGCCGTTGGTGGCCTTGCGGTGCGGGGAGTGGTGGTAGTCGAGCAGCGTGGTGATCGACTGGTCGACGGTGAGGATCACGTCCCCGCCCCGCCCGCCGTTGCCGCCGTCGGGTCCGCCGAGCGGCTTGAACTTCTCGCGGTGGACGGAGGCACAGCCGTGACCTCCGTTACCCGCGGCGACGTGGAGTTCGACGCGGTCCACGAAGGTGGTCATGGTGGGTGCCTCCTGGGGGTCTCCCCGGCCGAAGGGCTGGGGGAGTACGGGTGTTACTCGGTTACTGCCGGGTCGACAAGCGAACGTACTGCTTGCTCAACAAGCGAAAGGCGGACCCGCCTTCCCGGAAGGGAAGTGAGGTCCGCCTCGCGAAAAGATCGAACGACTCGCTCGGGTCAGGCGACCGGAACGATGTTCACGACCTTGCGGCCACGGTGGGTACCGAACTCCACCGCACCGGCCTGCAGCGCGAACAGCGTGTCGTCGCCGCCGCGGCCCACGCCGGAGCCCGGGTGGAAGTGGGTGCCGCGCTGGCGGACCAGGATCTCACCCGCGTTGACGACCTGACCGCCGAAGCGCTTCACGCCGAGCCGCTGGGCGTTGGAGTCGCGACCGTTCCGGGTGGACGATGCGCCCTTCTTGTGTGCCATGTCTCCTCAGTCCCTTACTTCGCAGCCGCGGGGATCTCAGTGACCTTGATCGCCGTGTACTGCTGGCGGTGGCCCTGACGACGGCGGTAGCCGGTCTTGTTCTTGTAGCGCAGAATGTCGATCTTCTGGCCCTTGTGGTGGTCCACGACCTCGGCCTGGACCTTGATGCCGGCCAGCACCCACGGGTCGCTGGTCACAGCGTCGCCGTCGACAACGAGCAGGGTCGAGAGCTCGACCGTGTCGCCAACCTTGGCGGTGGAAATCTTGTCAACCTCAACGATGTCGCCGACAGCAACCTTGTGCTGGCGACCACCGCTGCGCACGATGGCGTACACGCGGATCTCACTCTCTCGCTCGGGAACGGCACCCCCGCAGTCCAGCCGTCCGGGACGAACACGGACGGCCTCTCCCAGCCACCGAGGTACCCGGGAGGAAGAGGTTTACGGGGATGTGGCACGTCTGTGGACACGCCGACGGTCAAGGTTACGGGGCGGGTGTTCGGGGGTCAAACCGGGCCGGAGCCCGCTGCCCCGCCGGGCCGGCGCCCCCCTCCCCCGTATGCTCGCGGGGCGAAGCCGTACTGCGGAAGGCGAAGAAGTGAACTACAGGGTCCAGCCCAGCGCCCAGGTCGACGAGAGCGCCGAGATCGGCGCCGGGAGCAGCGTCTGGGACCTCGCACAGATCCGGGAGGGCGCCCGGCTGGGTGAGGGCTGCGTGATCGGCCGTGGCGCGTACGTCGGCTCCGGTGTGCGCATGGGCGACAACTGCAAGCTGCAGAACTACGCCCTGGTCTACGAGCCGGCCGAGCTCGGCGACGGTGTCTTCATCGGTCCCGCCGTGGTCCTCACCAACGACCACAACCCGCGCTCCGTCGACCCCGAGGGCAAGCAGAAGCGCGGCGGCGACTGGGAGGCCGTCGGTGTGAGGATCGCCGACGGGGCGTCGATCGGGGCGCGGTCGGTGTGCGTGGCGCCGATCAGCATCGGCCGCTGGGCGATGGTCGCCGCGGGCGCCGTCGTCACCAAGGACGTGCCGGACTTCGCGCTGGTCGTCGGCGTCCCCGCCCGTCAGGTCGGCTGGGTCGGGCACGCCGGTGTCCGTCTGGTCGAGCGGGAGGGCGAGCCGGGTGTGTGGGAGTGCCCGCAGACCGGGTCGCTGTACGTGGAGAAGGACGGGGTGCTGGTCGAGCGCTCCGCATAGAGCGTCCCGATTTCCCCCGAACTAAACACAAGATTCACGAAAACGTTATGCGGTGGCCCGAACAAGGGTTCCTGCCCCTCTGACCACGGCGTAAACACGGCATGAACACGTCCCGGCCCCCGCAGCCGGCCCGGCCCGCGGGCCTGGTCGGGGCCGCCCGTTGCCTACCATTCCCTTTACCGAGCAAGCCCCACCGAGAAGAAGAGTGCTCAGTGAAAGTCATCAGCATCGTCGGAGCCCGACCTCAACTGGTGAAGCTCGCCCCCATCGCGGCGGCCTTCGCGGAGACTGAGCACGAGCACGTGATCGTGCACACCGGGCAGCACTACGACGCCGACCTCTCCGACGTCTTCTTCTCGGGCCTCGGCATCCCCGACCCCGACGTGCACCTCGGCGTCGGCTCCGGCAGCCACGGCGTGCAGACCGGGGCCGTGCTCTCCGCGCTGGACCCGGTCCTGGAGCGCGAGCGGCCCGACTGGGTGCTCGTGTACGGCGACACCAACTCCACCATCGCCGGCGCGCTGTCGGCCGTGAAGATGCACCTGCCGGTCGCGCACCTGGAGGCGGGCCTGCGCTCCTTCAACCGGCGGATGCCGGAGGAGCACAACCGCGTCCTCACCGACCACTGCGCCGACCTGCTGCTGGCCCCCACCGAGGAGGCCGTGCGCCACCTCGCGAGCGAGGGCCTCGCCGACCGCACCCGCCTGGCCGGCGACGTGATGGTCGACATCTGCCTGCGCATCCGCGACCAGGTGCGGGCCGGCGAGTTCCCGGCGCCCGAGCTGCCCGAGGGCATCGACCCGGCGCAGCCCTTCCTGCTGGCGACCCTGCACCGCCCGGACAACACCGACGACCCCGAGCGGCTCGCCGCGATCGTCGACTCGCTCGCCAAGCTGCCGGTGCCGGTGGCGCTGGCCGCGCACCCGCGGCTGGTCGCCCGTGCCAAGGAGCACGGCATCGAGCTGGCCCAGGGCAACCTGCACGTCGGCCGCCCGCTGCCGTACGCGAGCCTGGTCGCCGCCGTGCTGGCCTCCGTCGGTGTGGTCACCGACTCCGGCGGGCTGCAGAAGGAGGCGTTCCTGCTGGAGCGCATCTGCACCACCATCCGCCCCGAGACGGAGTGGGTGGAAACCGTCGACACGGGTTGGAACGTCCTTGTACCCGACCCGCACACGCTGTCGCCGCAGGAGTGGGCCGAGACGGTGACCCGTCCCGTGCCGACCGCCGACCCCGGCACGCCCTACGGCGACGGCCGTGCCGCGCACAACGTCGTCCGGCTCATGGAGGAGTGGAAGGGGGGCAGCCGGCCCGCCTGACGCGGTCTTCGAGGTCGTGGCCGTCCGCCTGGCGGGCGGCCACAAGCGACCCACAGTCCGCGCATGTCAGCGTGCTAGCGTCAACTGCTATGTCATCGTCTCCCCCGTCCGGTCCGCCTGCGGAAGGCAAGCGGCCCCACGTCATCTACCTCGCCATCGGCTTCCCGCCGGCCGCCAAGAGCTCCACGTATCGGATGCGTGAGACCGCCAACCAGTTCGTCAAGGTCGGCTGGGACGTCACGGTCGTCAACATCGCCCGGGAGTCCTGGGAGCTCGACTCCGGCATCGACCTCTCCCTGCTGGAGCAGGTCGACCCCCGGGTGAAGATCGTCGAGCTGCCGCTGGCGCGCGAAGACCTGGAGACGGACATCCGCCTCTACGACGAGGCGCGTGCCCTCGACCCCAACGGCTGGGTCGCCAAGCTCCGCCGCCGCCAGACCAAGACCTTCCCGGAGCCCAACTTCGGTGAGTGGCGCGGCGACCTGGAGCAGGCCGTCCTGCGCATCCACCGGGAGCACCCGGCGGACCTGCTGCTCGCCAGCTGCGTGCCGTACGTGAACCTCGCCGCGGCCTGGAAGCTGTGGGAGGACGAGAAGGTGCCGTACGCGGTGGACTTCCGCGACGGCTGGTCCATCGACGTCATCGACGGCGTCGAGGCCTTCGCCCGGGACTCCGAGGAGGGCCGCTGGGAGCAGAAGGTCCTCGACCACGCGGTGTCCCTGTGGGTCGTCAACGACCCGATCGCCGAGCACTACCGCAAGCGCTATCCCGAGTTCGCCCACCGCGTGCACGTCGTACGCAACGGCTACGACGCCGACAGCTCGCCGGGCCGGGTGCACAAGCCGGACCGCGAGTCCGGTCTGGTCTTCGGCTACCTCGGCACGGTCAACTTCACCATCCCGCACCTGGAGACGGTGCTGAACGCCTGGCGTGCGGCCCGTGAGAAGGAACCGCTGCTGGCGAACGCGCGCTTCGAGCTGCGCGGCCACATCGGCAACGGCGCCAACCGCGGGGCGAACCGGCACGCAGAGGTCCTCAAGGAGGCCGAGGCCGACGGCGTCTTCTTCGGCGGCCCCGCCGCGAAGGCCGAGGTCGCGTCGATCTACGCCGGCTGGGACGCCATGGTGCTGATCCTGATCGGCGGACGGTACGTCACCTCCGGCAAGGTCTACGAGTACATGGCGACGGGCCTGCCCATCGTGTCGGCGCACGCCGTCGAGCACGACGCCTCCAACGTGCTGAAGGGCCACCCGCTGTGGACGGGCGCGCCCGGCCTCGACGTGGAGGGCCTGACCGAGTCGTTCATCAAGGCCGCGCACATGGCGGTGGAGACGACCGACGAGGAGCACGCCGAAGCGATGGCCCACGCCGACCAGTTCACTCGTGAGGCGCTGATGTCCGTCGCCGTCAAGAACCTTGTCGAGGAGCTCGCCAAGTGACCGAAGTCCTGCTCGTCGCCACCGACCGGCCGCAGTTCGGCGTCCTGGCCTCCACGGTGCGCAAGTTCGAGGCCCTGGGTGCGCGCGTCTACCTGGCGGGCAGCTTCCATCTGGAGGCCGAGGGCATCCCCGAGGAGCTCGCCAAGGTCGGGCTGGCCGGCCTCCACCAGCTGCCGCGCAGCCTCAAGCACCGCAGCCAGGCGCTGCGCCGCCGGATGGGCAAGTCGCCGCGCGGGCTGCGTCTGTGGATGCAGATCGGCCGCGACTCGTGGCTGCGCTCCCGGGCCCGCAGGGCCGACGTGCTCGTCGCCCTGGACCCCTCCGCCGTGTACACGGTGTGGCGGCTGGCCGAGTACAACCGGACCGCCCCCGCCAAGTTCGGGCTCGCGCCCGCGCTGAAGGCCGTGGAGGAGCTGAAGGAGCAGGGCAGCGCCGCCGCCCGCCGTTCCTCCGTCCTGCCGCCGCTGCACGCCATCACCCGCGATGTGCGCCGCAGCGTCGACAACCTGCCCGCGCAGCTGGTGCGGGCGGCCACCCCGCGGCCCGTGATGCGGTCCGGCGTCGGCGCCCGTCTGTGGCGCTCGGCGGTGACCGCGCCCGGCATGCCGATAAGGGTGCGCGCCGCGACCTCGCGGTACGTCGCCGAGGGCATGCAGTGGGCGGGCCGCACCAGCGGTGCCGCGCTGACCCTGGCGGACGCCGCCGCGAAGATCCCGGACCTGAAGCTGCGCTCGGACCTCTACTACGAGGGCGCCATGCAGGAGATCCGCAAGGGTCTCAGCCCTCGCAACCTCTCCAAGGCGGTCGCGGCCCATCTGGCGTACGCCGACGCGGAGTACGCCAAGGGGCGCACCGACGAGGCGGCCGAGGCGATCAACCGGGCGCTGTTCCTGCACTTCCACCGGGTGCTGCACATCGACCAGCTGTCCTCGCCGCTGGCGAAGGACGCCGACGGATTCGTCGCCCCGCTGTACGCCTCCAAGGCGTACCAGGCGCTCAGCCGCCCGCGCGGCCGCAAGGTGCCCGCGGCGCCCGCGCCCACCGACCGCCCGCTGCGGCTACTGGTGGCGACGAGCGCCAACGACAACTTCCTGCACCTGATCAAGGAGCACTTCGCCGACCACCCCGGCGTCGAGCTGCGCTACCTGGACCTGGCCGCGAACAAGCACCTCAAGCGGATCTCCTGGGCGGCCCCGAGGATGCTCAAGGACCGGCTGGCCGACGGTGCGAGCGACTACCAGGAAGAGGTGGACCGCCTGATGCGCCCCTACCTCGACTGGGCGGACACGGTCTTCCTGGAGTGGGCGGCGGGCCCGGCTGGCATGCTCACCACGATCGACCCGGGCGACACCCGGATCGTCGTACGCCTGCACAGCTACGAGGCGTTCACGCGCTGGCCGCACATGACGGACTTCTCCCGGGTCGACGACCTCGTGTACGTCGCCCCGCACGTGAAGGACCTCACCACCTCGCTCGTGCCGATGCTCCGTGGTGAGCAGGCCCCGCGTGTCCACGTCCTGGACAATGCGATGGACCTGTCGGGCTTCAACCGGCCCAAGCCGTCCGAGGCCCGCTTCAACCTGGGTCTGGTCGGCATCAGCCAGGTCGCCAAGGACCCCAAGTGGGCCGTGGACGTCCTGGAGCGGGTCCGCAAGCACGACGAGCGCTACCGGCTGATCCTGGTCGGCGGCGACATGGACCCGAAGACCAGCCAGGCCACCCGCGAGTACCGGCGCGAGTTCGACCGGCTGATCGCCCCGCTGGAGGAGTCCGGCGCGGTCGTGAAGCTCGGTCCGACGGACGACGTCCCCTCGAAGCTGGTCGAGATCGGTACGATCCTCAGCTCCTCGGTGCGCGAGGGCTGCCACGTCGGCCTGATGGAGGGCGCGGCCAGCGGTGCCGTCCCCGTCGTGCGCGACTGGCCGTTCTACGCCGGCAAGCCCAACAGCGCCCGCACGCTGTACCCGGAGGGCTGGGTCGTCACCTCCCCCGCGGAGGCGGCCGAGCGGATCCTGAAGGTCACGGCCACGGAGGAGGCCTGGCGCGCGGCGGGCAAGCTCGCCACCGAGCACGCGCTGACGGTGTGGGACTGGCCCGTGGTGCAGAAGCACTTCGAGAAGCTGTTCCTCGAGGACCGCTGACCTCCGCACCGGCCGGTGAAACAAGGCCCATGAGGAAGGGCCCCCGGAACATTCCGGGGGCCCTTCCTCATACGCGCTTCCTGCGCTTGACGCGTCTTCTCGACGCGCTTACGGCGCTTCCGGGTGCCGCAGCCGCCACCCCGCCCACGCCGACTCCACCATCTCCCGCACACCCCGCTGCGCGCTCCAGCCGAGCTCCTCGCGGATCAGGTCGGCGGAGGCCACCACGCGAGCCGGGTCGCCGGGGCGGCGCTCGCGCACGCGCGGCTCGACGTCGGTGCGGCCGGTGACGTCCTGGATGATGCGGACCATCTCGGCGACCGAGACACCTTCGCCGCGGCCGATGTTGAGGACGAGCCGGGCCTCCGGGTCGGCGGCGAGCCGACGGGCGGCGGCAACGTGCGCGGTGGCGATGTCCTCGACGTGGATGTAGTCGCGGATGCAGGTGCCGTCCGGGGTCGGGTAGTCGTCGCCGAAGATCCACGGCGACTCCCCGGCGTCGAGCCGCTCGAAGACCATCGGGACGAGGTTGAAGACGCCGTCGTCGCCGAGCTCGGGCGTGGCCGCGCCCGCCACGTTGAAGTAGCGCAGCGCGGCGGTCGCCATCCGGTGCCGGGCGCCGACGGCCGCCACCAGCCACTCGCCGGCCAGCTTGGTCTCGCCGTACGGGTTGATGGGCGCGCACGGCGTCTTCTCGGTGACGAGGTCGACGTCGGGCATGCCGTACACCGCGGCGGACGAGGAGAACAGGAACCGGCCGACGCCCGCGGCGGCGGCCGCGTCGAGCAGGACGCGCAGGCCCTCGACGTTCTCGTGGTAGTAGTACAGCGGCCGGGCGACGGACTCGGCCACCTGCTTCTTGCCGGCGATGTGCACGATGCCGGTGACGGCGTGCTCGCGCAGCACCCGGTCGACGGTCTCGCGGTCGAGGACCGTGCCGGTCTCCAGCGCGACCCCGTCCGGGAGCCGCTCGGCGCGGCCCGTGCTCAGGTCGTCGAGGACGACGACGGACTCACCGGCGTCGGCCATCGCCTTCACCACATGCGAGCCGATGAAACCGGCCCCGCCCGTGATCAGCCAGGTCATGAGAAACCCTTCCTGCACCAGGGCCCCGCCCCGGGAGACGGGGGCGGGGCCACCAGGTAGTTCGTACGAGCGTCCAGCCGTCCTCAGCCGCCGATGACGACCCGGCGGACGCCCTTCCAGGCCTCCGGGTCGGTCGTACGGCGACCGTCGACCAGGACCGTGACGTCCGGCAGGTCGGCCGGGGTCAGCGTGCGGTACTCGGCGTGGTCCGCCTGGAGGATCGCGGCGGTGACCTTCTCGCCGTTGTGCGGGGTCAGACCGTGCGCCGCCAGCTCCTCGGCGGTGTACATCGGGTCCGAGACGAACGGGACCGCGCCGCGCGCCTTGAGCGCCTCGACCGTCGGGAAGACGCCCGAGAAGGCCGTCTCCTTGACGCCACCGCGGTAGGCGGCGCCCAGCACGAGCACGTTCACGCCGGTCAGGTCGCCGTAGGCGGCGGCCAGCAGGTCCACCGCGTACTCGGGCATCGCGGCGTTCGCCTCACGGGCGGAGCGCACGACGGTCGCGGCCGGGTCGTTCCACAGGTACATCCGCGGGTAGATCGGGATGCAGTGGCCGCCGACGGCGATGCCCGGCTGATGGATGTGGCTGTACGGCTGCGAGTTGCAGGCCTCGATGACCTTCTTGACGTCGATGCCGTTGCTGTCGGCGAAGCGCGCGAACTGGTTCGCCAGGCCGATGTTGACGTCCCGGTAGGTGGTCTCGGCGAGCTTGGCCAGCTCGGAGGCCTCCGCGGTGCCCAGGTCCCACACGCCGTTGGGCTGCGGCAGGTCGGTGCGGTCGTCGAAGTCGAGGACCTGCTCGTAGAACTCCACACCGCGGGCCGTCGACGCCTCGTCGATGCCGCCGACCAGCTTCGGGTAGCGGCGCAGGTCGGCGAAGACCCGGCCGGTGAGGACGCGCTCCGGGGAGAACACCAGGTGGAAGTCCTCGCCCGCGGTCAGGCCCGAGCCCTCGGCCAGCATCGGCGCCCAGCGGGTGCGGGTGGTGCCGACCGGCAGCGTGGTCTCGTACGAGACGAGGGTGCCGGGCTTGAGGCCCTGGGCGATCGCCTTCGTCGCGGCGTCCATCCAGCCGAAGTCCGGCACGCCCTCGGCGTCCACGAACAGCGGGACGACCACCACGACGGCCTCGGACTCGGCGACCGCGGACGCGGTGTCCGTCGTCGCGCTCAGCAGCCCGGCGTCGACGGCCTGCTTCAGCTTGACGTCGAGGTCGTGCTCGCCGGGGAACGGCTCGACACCGGCGTTGACCAGCTCGACGACCTTCTCGTTGACGTCCGCGCCGATGACCCGGTGGCCCTTGGAGGCGAACTGCACCGCCAGCGGAAGCCCGATCTTGCCGAGCGCTACTACACAGATGTTCATGGAGGGTCGCTACTTCCTTTTGGAACCGGTCGGCTTCTTGGCACCGTTCGGCTTGAACTTCTTGGCGGCCGCCCGCAGCACGCGGACGGCACCGGACTTCGGTTTGCTGAACAGGCGCCCCAGCGCCCGCAGGACCAGTGTCCTCTTCGGGGGATTCAGCTGGGCCGTGTCGATGACCACACGGCCCTTGTCGTTCACCACGGCCGACGCACGGTACGGATCCGCGTCCGGCCCCCACAGGCGGGCCAGCGGCATGGGCAGCCCCTCGCCGCGCACGGGGATCTCGTACGTCCGGCCGACGAGGTCCAGGTGAACCCGGACGCCTCGCTTGGCGGTGATGTGGTCCAGCGGCACACGCGCGTGCAGCACGCTGGCGGCGCCGTCCGGCGCGGGCTCCACCCGCATCTCGCCGACGACCGGCGACGGGACGTGCCCGGCCTTGAGCCGGCGCCCGCCCGGCTTGTCGGCCGACTTGGGCATGGCGCCCTTGACGAGCCGCAGCGCGATCCGGGCCGCGTCGGTGTCACCGACGACCGGCACCCGTACGGACGCCGTGTAGGTGAGCCCGTCGCCCTGCTGCTCCCAGCCGGAGGCGAGCAGCTCGGTGCCCCCGGCGAGATGGCCGGGGACGGACTCGTCGAACAGCTGGTAGACGCGGTCGGACAGGCCTATGCGCGGGTCACGGAAGCCCGGGTAGCGGGCGTAGACGTGCTCGCCCTCGACGACGAACGGCGTGGTCCCGGGCTCCTTCTCGGAGGTGATCGCCTCGCACAGCTCGTCGATCGCTCCCGCCTGCGCCAGCGCGATCCGCACCCGGCGCTTGACGTCCATGGCGTCACGGATGCCGTCGGTGAAGTAGGTGTCGGCGAGCCGCGCGATGCCCGCGCAGAGCTGCGCCTGCAGCTCGCGGTCCAGGCCGGGGAAGTCGTCCTGGATGAGCTTGGCCAGCTCCCAGGTGAAGTGCCGGCGCAGCACGGCGTCCCGCTCCGGGCCCGCCTCGATGAGGCCGGCCGTGAAGTCCATGATCTCCGCCGCGCACCGCAGCCGCGCCAGATGGTCGGCGCGGTAGGTGATGTTGCTGGCGTCGCCGCGCTTGACGGCGAAGTAGCAGATGTAGTCGGCCACCACCGAGATCTTCCGGGCGCGCACGCACGCCTCGATGGTGAACGGCTGGTCGCTCCCCACGGGCATGTGCTCGGGGAAGCGCAGCTTGTACTTCTCGACCAGGTCGCGCCGGAACAGCTTGGTGTTGGCCAGGGTGAACGGCAGCGCGGAGTCGTACAGGCTGATGTCCGAGGCGCTCTCCTTGTAGAGCGCCTGGTGGACGTAGCGGCCGTTGGTGCCGACCATCTTGCCGACGACGACGTCCGAGTCGTACTTGTCGGCGCACTTCACCATGCGCTCCAGGGCTTCCTCGCCGAGGTAGTCGTCGGAGCCTATGAAGTACACGTACCGGCCCGTGGCCACCTCCAGCGCCCGGTTGCTGGGCGCGGCGGGGCCGCCGGAGTTGGGCTGGTGAATCACCTTCACGGTGTCCGGGTACAGCGCCGCGAACCGGTCGAGTTCGCGGCCGCTGTCGTCGGTGGAGCCGTCGTCGACGGCGACGATCTCCAGGCGCTTCCGGCCGATGCTCTGTCCGACGAGGGAGTTCAGGCACTCCGTCAGATAGGGCATCGTGTTGTAGACGGCGACGATGACGCTGACGTCAGGCGCAGCACTCATTCTCCGGCTCCTGGTCTCCGACAGCCGACGGCCGGCTGGGTCCTGCGGGGAAGGTCTCACAGAACATAGGAGTCCCACCGAGCGCGCACCGTTCCCCCGATGTGTGCCACTCAGCTGCCATGGACGGCCAGATCCTCCGGCTGAAGGGACACGCTGCGGTTGTCCGTCGCCGACTGCAGCACCGCGGCCGCGACCTCGACGGTGCGCATGCCCTGGCGCAGGGTGCAGATGTCCGCGGCCTTGCCGAGCACGGCGTCCCGGAACAGCTCGTGCTCGACCAGGAGCGGCTCCCGCTTCGGGATGGCGTAGCGGATCATGTCGCCCTCGGAGACACCGCGGAAGGCCTGCAGGGCCTCCCACTCGGTGGTCACCGCCGCGTTGGAGTGGAACGTCAGGTCGGCGGTGAGGGTGTCGGCGATGAAACAGCCGCGCTCACCGGTGACCGACGTGAACCGCTCCTTGAGCGGGCTCAGCCAGTTGACCAGGTGGTTGACCATGGTCCCGTCGTCCAGGCGGCCGACCGCGGAGACCATGTCCTCGTGCTGACGACCGCTCTTGGAGACGGTGTGCGCGGCGATGGACACGTACTGGCGGCCCGTCACCCAGCCGGTGAGGTCGATGTCGTGCGTGGCGAGGTCCTTGACCACGCCGACGTCCGCGATGCGGTGCGGGAAGGGGCCCTGACGGCGGGTGACGACCTGGTAGACGTCGCCCAGCTCGCCGGCCTCCAGGCGGGCGCGCAGCGAGCGCAGCGCCGGGTTGCACCGCTCGATGTGGCCGACGCCGGCCACCAGACCGCGCGACTCGAACGCCTCGACGAGACGGCGGGCGCCCTCGACGGTGTCGGCGACCGGCTTCTCGATCAGCGCGCAGACGCCGGCCTCGGCGAGCGCCAGACCGACCTCCTCGTGCAGATGGGTCGGGCAGGCCACGACGGCGTAGTCGATGCCGAGGGCGATGAGCTCCTCGACGGTGTTCAGGATCGGCGCGCCCTGCGCGGCCCCGAACTTGTCGCCCATCGGGTCGACGACGCCGACCAGCTCGACGCCCTCCAGACCGGCCAGGACACGGGCGTGGTGACGCCCCATCGAACCGAGGCCGACGAGTCCGGCCCGCAGCGGCTTGCTCACAGCTGCTCTCCCAGCGCGTTCACAGCGGTCACGATGCGCTCCAGGTCCTGCGCGGACAGGGCGGGGTGGACGGGCAGCGAGACGACCTCGGCGGCCGCCCGCTCGGTCTCCGGCAGGTCCCAGGTGCGGCCGGCCTTCTGGTCCGGCTCCCAGTACGGCTTCAGCCGGTGGATCGGGGTCGGGTAGTACACGGCGTTGCCGACGCCGGCCTCGGTCAGCTTGGCCATGGCGGCGTCCCGGTCACCCCGGATACGCACGGTGTACTGGTGGTAGATGTGCCGCGCGCCCTCGGCGACCTTCGGCGTCACCACGTTCGGCGCGGTGATGTGCTCGGTGAGGTACGCGGCGTTGGCGATGCGCTGCTCGGTCCAGCCGGCGAGCTTGCCGCGCTGGACACGGCCGATCGCGGCGGAGACGTCCGTCATACGGACGTTGGCGCCGACGATCTCGTTGGCGTAGCGCTGCTCCATGCCCTGGTTGCGCAGCAGGCGCAGGGTCCGGGCGACCTCCGCGTCGGCCGTGCTGATCATGCCGCCCTCGAGGCTGTGCATGTTCTTCGTCGGGTAGAAGCTGAAGGTGCCCGCGGAGCCGAAGGCGCCGACCGGCGTGCCGTTCAGTGCGGCGGCGTGGGCCTGGCAGGCGTCCTCGACGACGGCGAGCCCGTGCTGGGCGGCGATCGCCATGATCCGGTCCATCGCGGCCGGGTGGCCGTACAGGTGGACCGGCATGATGGCCGCGGTGCGCGCGGTGATGGCCGCCTCGACGGCCGCCGGGTCCAGACAGAAGGTGTCGGCCTCGATGTCGGCGAAGACCACGTCGGCGCCGACCAGCCGGACCGCGTTGGCGGAGGCCGCGAAGGAGAACGACGGCACGATGACCTCGTCGCCGGGGCCGATACCGAGCGCCATCAGCGTCAGGTGCAGCGCGGAGGTGCCGGAGTTGACCGCGACGCAGTGGCGCCCGTCGACCAGCTCCGAGAACTCCTCCTCGAAAGCGGCCACCTCGGGCCCCTGGACGACGCGGCCGCTGCGCAGCACGCGCACCGCGGCCTCGATCTCCTCCTCGTCGATCACAGGCTTGGCGGCCGGTATGAACTCATGGGCGTCGGTCATCGACATCCCCTCCTCTACGGCGACCTCGAAGGCGCGTCGTGGTGCTCGGTCGGGAAGGAACCGCGTCGAACCCGGCACGGCCGCATCCCTGAGTGTTCACCGCTGCCTGTAGGCGGGCGAACGGCTTGTACACAGGACCCCGCCCCCGAGGGTTCCTTGCGGGAAGACAGCCGTATCCGGACTGGAGGACCGGACGTGCAGTTCGGCTGCGGTCACGGTGCGCATGGCTGTGGCCACCGAGACCACAGTTCACGTTACCAGCAAGGAGTTGGCGATTTTCCCCAGGGTTACCACACAGAAACCCTCTCGGCGGGTGCGCTCGATCACAAGCGAAAGACAGCGAAACAAAGGGTAACGCGCGCCATAACGCCCGGCGACGCGAGCGGCGGCGCGGGGCTCCCGGGGGGAAACCGGGTGCCCCGCACCGCCGATGTCGCACTCACCCACGGGGGTGACGGAACCGGTCAGTCCTCCGCCGTGGCCGAGACGGACGGGGTGTTCTGCTGCGCCGCCGCCGTCTTCTTCGACACCGCCTTCGCGGCCTTCTTGGCCGTCGTCTTCTTCGCGGCCGTCTTCTTCGCGGCCGTCTTCTTGGCGACGGTCTTCTTCGTGGCGGCCTTCTTCGCCGTGGCCTTCTTGGCGGTCTTGCGGGCCGCCGCCTTCTTGGCCGGAGCGGCCTGCGCCGACTCCTCGGCGGCCTCCACGGCCTCGTCGGCGTCGGCCGCGGGCGCCTCGGCCTCCGCCTCAGCGGGAGCCGGAGCCTCCGCCGACGCTTCCGTCGCAGCCGACGGGACGACCACGACGGCCGTCTCCTCGGCCGCGGTGGGCGCGGTGGCCTTGCGCACGGCCCGGCGCCGCGGACGGGCCGGAGCCGCGCTCTCGACGACGGGCTCGGCCGGGGCCTCGGCCTCGGGCTCGGCGGGCTGCTCCACCGGAGCCTCCGCCGGCGCGGACTCGGCGACCGTCACCACGGCGGCCTCCGCTCCCGAGGGCGAGCCGGCCGGCGCGGACACCTTCCGGGTGGCCCGACGGCGCGTACGGCCCTTGGGCGCGGCCTCCTCGGCGGCCGGAGCCTCGACGACCGGGTCCTCGACGGCGACCGGCTCGGCGTGCGCCGCGACGGCCTCGGCCGGCTGCACCGGACGCCCGGCCTCCTCCTCGGCGGTGACGTCCTGGGCGGTGGGAGCCTCGGCGGGGGCCTCGGAGACGGCCTCCGTCCGCGCGGCACCGCCCCTCGGCGCACCCGCCGGAGCCGACACCCGACGGCTCGCCCGGCGACGGCCCCGCCCGCGCGTGGCCGCGGCCTCCGCCTCGGCGACGCTGCTGTACAGCTCCTCGTCCGGCGCGAAGTCGGGAGCCGCCAGCGCGACCGGCTCGGCCACCTCGGCGGAGACCTCGGCCTCGCTCTCGGCCTCCTCCTCGACGCTCAGCACCGTCTCGACGGCCCCGGCCTCGGTCTCGTGGACATGCCCGTCCCCGATGCGACCGCGCTTCTTGCGCTTGCCACCGCCGTTGGCCGACGGCTGGTCCAGATGGACGATGACACCGCGGCCGTTGCAGTGCACACAGGTCTCGGAGAACGACTCCAGCAGCCCCTGTCCGACCCGCTTACGGGTCATCTGCACGAGCCCCAGCGAGGTCACCTCGGCGACCTGGTGCTTCGTACGGTCCCGGCCCAGGCACTCCAGCAGGCGCCGCAGCACCAGGTCCCGGTTGGACTCCAGCACCATGTCGATGAAGTCGATCACGATGATGCCGCCGAGGTCGCGCAGCCGCAGCTGACGCACGATCTCCTCGGCCGCCTCCAGGTTGTTCCTGGTGACCGTCTCCTCGAGGTTGCCGCCCTGACCGGTGAACTTGCCGGTGTTGACGTCGATGACGACCATCGCCTCGGTCCGGTCGATCACCAGCGAGCCACCGCTGGGCAGCCAGACCTTGCGGTCCAGCGCCTTGGCGAGCTGCTCGTCGATCCGGTACGTGGCGAACACGTCGACCTCGGAGGTCCACCGGGACAGCCGCTCGGCCAGGTCCGGCGCCACGTGCGACACATAGCCGTGGATGGTCGACCAGGCGTCGTCGCCGCTGACGACGACCTTGGAGAAGTCCTCGTTGAAGATGTCGCGCACGACCCGGACGGTCATGTCCGGCTCGCCGTACAGCAGCGTCGGAGCGTTGCCGCTCTTGGCCTTCTTCTGGATGTCCTCCCACTGCGCCTGGAGCCGCTCGACGTCACGGCGCAGCTCGTCCTCGCTCGCGCCCTCGGCGGCGGTGCGCACGATGACGCCCGCGTCCTCGGGGACGATCTTCTTGAGGATGGTCTTCAGCCGGGCCCGCTCGGTGTCGGGCAGCTTGCGGCTGATGCCGGTCATCGAGCCCTCGGGCACGTACACGAGGTAGCGGCCCGGGAGGGAGACCTGGCTCGTCAGACGGGCGCCCTTGTGCCCGATCGGGTCCTTGGTGACCTGCACGAGGACCGACTGGCCCGACTTCAGGGCGGACTCGATACGGCGCGGCCCGTTGGCCATGCCCAGCGCCTCGAAGTTCACCTCACCGGCGTACAGGACGGCGTTGCGCCCCTTGCCGATGTCGATGAACGCGGCCTCCATCGACGGCAGCACGTTCTGCACCTTGCCCAGGTACACGTTGCCGACGTACGAGGTCGACTGCTCCTTGTTGACGTAGTGCTCGACGAGCACGCCGTCCTCCAGGACGCCGATCTGCGTCCGGTCGCCGTGCTGCCGGACGACCATGACGCGCTCGACGGCCTCGCGGCGGGCCAGGAACTCGGCCTCGGTGATGATCGGCACGCGCCGGCGGCCCTGCTCACGGCCCTCCCGGCGGCGCTGCTTCTTGGCCTCCAGACGGGTCGAGCCCTTGATGGACTGCACCTCGTCGGACGGCTCGCTCGCCTTGCGCGGCTCGCGGACCTTGACGACCGTGCGCTCCGGGTCGCCCTCGTCCGGCTCGGTGTCGACGGAGGCGTCCCCGGCGCGGCGGCGACGACGACGGCGACGGCGGCTGCCGGCGGTGGAGGCGCCGGTCTCGTCGGCGTGCGCCTCGTCGTCGGCGTCCTCCTCCTCCTGCTCGGCGGTGTCCTCGGCGTCCTGCGCGGCCTGCTCGGCGGCGAGTTCGTCGGACTCGGCGTCCCCGGACTCGCCGTCGGCGGCCTCACCACGACGGCGACGACGGCCACCCCGGCGACGGCGGCGGCGCGAACCGCTCTCCTCGGTCTCGGCCTCGTCCTCGCTCTCGAGGACGTCCTCGGCGGCCTCCTCGGCCTCCTCCGGCTCGGCCTCCTCGTCGGCGGCGGGCACGGTGCTCGGCACGGCCTCGGCGCTCTGCACGGCCTCGGCGCTCTCCTCGCCCTGGCCGGCGCCCCGGCGCCGACGGCGACGCCGCGACCCGGTCGGCTCCTCGGGGAGCTCCTCCACGGGCTCTACGGCCTCGACGGCCTCGACGGCCTCCGCCTCGGCGGCGGCCGCCTCGGCAGCCGCGCGCTCGGGCGTCTGGAACCGCGGCTCGGTGAACACGGGGGCCTGGAACACGGCGACCGCGGGACGTGCCGGACGCCGCGGCGCCTCGGCCTCGTCGCCGGCCGACCGCGCGGGCTCGGAGAACCCGACGGCGGCCTTACGGACGACACGCCTGCGCGCACGACGCGGAGCGGCCTCCTCGTCGGCCTGGGCGGCGGGAACCTCGGCGGCCACCGGAGTCTCAGCTGCCACGGGAGCCTGCGGGGCCTGCGCCTCGTCAGCGCCGGCGGACACCGCGGGCGCCTCGGCCTCGAGGGTCTCGCTCGCAGCCTCGGCGGGCGCGGAGACGCGACGCGTGGCCCGACGACGGGTACGGCGCGGGGCGGCCTCCTCGGCGGCAGGAGCCTCGGCGGGCTCGGCCACCTCCGGGGCCACGGCGGCCTCGGTTGCTTCGGCCTCTACCGCCTCGGCCGGCTCGGTGGCCTCCGCGGTCACGGGGGTCTCGACGGTCACCGTCGCCTCGGTGGCGGCCTCGGCCGCCTTCGGCGCACCGGCGGGCGCGGAGGCCCGGCGGGTGGCACGGCGGCGGGTGCGGGGAGCGGGCGCCTCCTCGGCGACGGGCTCCTCGACGGCCGGCTCCTCGACCGGCGCCTCTGCGGCCGCCTTCTCCTCGGTCATCGCCGGCACCACGATCTCCTCGGCCTCGGCCTCGGCGGGCGCGGACGCCCCGGCCGGCGCGGAGACACGACGCGTGGCACGCCGACGCGTACGGCGCGGAGCGGCGTCCTCGGCGACGCTCTCCTCGGCGGAGGCGCTCGCCTCGGTGGCGGCGACCTCCGCGACCGGCTCCGGCGCCTCGGCGGCCACGGGCACGACGGTCTCGGCGACCTCGGGCGAGGCGGCAGGACCGGCGGGCGCGGAGGCCCGACGGGTGGCACGCCGACGCGGACGCGCGGGCGCGGCCTCGACGGCCTCCTCGGCCTGAGCCTGGACGGTCTCGACGGCCGCGACCGTCTCGTCCGTCTTCTCCTCTTCGCCGGCGTCCGCCAGCAGATCGGCCACGGACTCGGCGGCCGGTATGGCCGGCGCGACGGTCTCGGCCGGGGTGTCGGTCGCCGCGACCGGCGGACCGGCCGGGCGGGAAGCGGCACGGCGCCGACGACGCGGCGGCAGGGTGTCGCTGGGGGTGTTGGATTCGGAGTCCGTCACGGACTCTGTGGGTTCGGTCGGCTCGAGCATGCGGGTGTATCTCCCGTCAGGCTCCCGGGCGCCGCACCTGGTCCGGTATCGACCTCGTCGATCACCGTTGACGTCCGCGGCTCGCGCTGTGCGCGGTGCCGCCGTCCGGGGCGCGGCCGCCGCACGGGAGCTCTCTGTGTCCTGTCTCGCCGGTTCCGTACGCCATGTTGCGTACGGCCTGGCGAAAGTCTTCTGGTCGGTGCGCTGCCCGACCCAGGTGGCTCCCGAGTACGAGGGCGGCGCTACGACGTCCGTCCCTGTGCGGAACCTTCCTTACACCGGCGCCTTCGCGGCGGCAGTCGCATCGGCCGTTGACTGGGCCTCGGCTGCCTCGCGGTCGGGCGCGAGCGGGTCGGTCACCGCGCCGGTCTCTTCATCGAGCAGCCCCTGCGCCAGCCTGGTCACCGCTGCGGGGACCGGCGGCGCCAGGTCGGCCACGGCGCGGAGACCGGACAGGACGTCGTCGGGTCGTACGGCAGGCGTCACGTGCCGAACAACCAGGCGCAGTATCGCACAGGGCTGGTCCGTAGGCCCACCAAGCTGCCCGATGCCGGCCGTTCCGGTGGAGCCGGCGCCTGCGGCGGGCTGTGGAGAGCTCGTTTCCAGCCTTACTACGGCGGAGCGGGCGTCGAACGTGCGGACGCCGTTCTTCATCAGGCGCTGGACCTCGACGGTGTCGGCCGCGTTGAAGGCGGCCACCGCGCGGTCGGCGTCCGCGGGGTCCACGCCGTCCAGGCGCAGTTCCCACACGGAGGCCGTGAGCCGGTCGGCGAGTCCCGGGGTGCGGGCCTCGACCGCCTCGATGACGTCGAGCCCAGTGGGCAACGACTCGTCGAGGAGCTCACGCAGCTTCTGCGGGTCTCGCGCCTCGGTGAGCGCGATCTCCAGATACTCCGCCTCGCTGCCCGTGCCGGTGGGTGCGGCATTGGCGTACGACACCTTCGGGTGCGGCGTGAACCCTGCCGAGTACGCCATCGGTACCTCGGCACGGCGCAGCGCACGCTCGAAGGCGCGCTGGAAGTCACGGTGGCTGGTGAACCGGAGGCGGCCGCGCTTGGTGTAGCGCAGTCGGATGCGCTGCACCGCCGGTGCGGGCGGCGGGCCTTCGGGCTGTCGCTTGCCCAGTGTCGTTCAGTCCTTCGTGAGAGCGGTCGTACTGCTACCAAGAGTACGTGTCTCGCGGCCGGAAGGTTCCCGCCGGACGGCGGCCACCGGCTGCCGCGGCTCCCCGAAGAGCATCCGCCGGACGTCGGCCCGGGCCTGCCGTACGGACTCGCGGGCGGCGGCCAGGGCCTGCCGGGTGGCGCGGCCCACGGCGCGGGCGGCCTCGGCGGCGGGACGCAGGACGACGTCGCGGACGACGTGCCCGACCGGGGTCAGCACACTGCGGTACACCCACCGCACCGGCTCGACGAGGATCCACCGGAAGAGGGTCCCGAGAAACCGCCCGACGGCGAGCGAGATGTGCCCCGCAATCCGCCACGCGTGCCCGAGGGCGTCCCAGACCTCGCGTCCGACGACGGCGAGGACCCGGCCGACGGGCACCAGGACCCAGCGCCACAGCGCGAGCGCGGGCAGGACGAACAGGATCCGGGTGGTCCAGTACAGGACCCAGCCGATCCCCGTGACGAGCAGGGCGAGGAACTGCCCCACGCCCCGCGCGCACCAGGCGATCGCCCGGCCGACGGGCGCGAGGATCCACTCGTGGAACGAGCGGGCGGGGACGACGACCAGGTACCGCGCCAGCCACACGGCGGCCGTGCGGACACCGATGCCGACGGGGGCCAACACGCGCGCGTACAGCCAGAGCAGGACGGCGCCCGTCCCGCGGGCCAGCCAGGCGAGTGCGTGGCCGACGGGGGTGAGGACATGGCGGTGGCACCAGGTCAGGGGGACGACGACCAGCACGTTCCCCAGCCAGGCGAGCGCCCTGCCGGTGGGGACGACGACGTACCGCCACAGGGCGATCAGGGGCCAGACCACCAGAACCTTGCCCAGCCACAGCAGGGCCCGGCCGAGCGGCCGCAGCACCGTGTCGTTCAGGAAGCGGCCGGCGACGACGAGCGCGTCCCACGCCATCCGCACGGGCACGACCAGCACAAGCACGACGATCCGCACGGGCAGCCGGATCGCGACGACAAGACACCCCTCGGGCGTCTGCTGCTCCACCTGCCGGGCGGAGGGCTTGCCGAGGCCCTTGTCCAGGTCGTTGCCCAGGTCGTTGTCGACGTCCATGTCGAGAAGGACGCCGTGGCGGCCCGTGCGGATCCCGTGCGCACTCCCCCGTTTCAGGCGCTCCGACCTGGGCGGACGCGGACAGCACCGAGCCCCCTTCCGCTCGGGAAGGGGGCTCGGTGCTCGGCTCAGTGCGAGTGTCCGGTGCCCGCGGGCTGCTTCACGGACAGCGGCAGCAGCTTCTTGCCGGTCGGACCGATCTGGATGTGCGTGTCCATGGCGGGACAGACACCGCAGTCGAAGCACGGCGTCCAGCGGCAGTCCTCGACCTCCGTCTCGTCGAGGGCGTCCTGCCAGTCCTCCCAGAGCCAGTCCTTGTCAAGGCCGGAGTCGAGGTGGTCCCAGGGCAGGACCTCCTCGTAGCCGCGCTCACGGGTGGTGTACCAGTCGACGTCCACACCGAACGCGGTCAGCGCCTTGTCGGCACAGCTCATCCAGCGGTCGTACGAGAAGTGCTCGCGCCAGCCGTCGAAGCGGCCGCCGTCCTCGTAGACGGCCCGGATGACGGCGCCGATACGGCGGTCACCGCGGGAGAGCAGACCCTCGACGATGCCGGGCTTGCCGTCGTGGTAGCGGAAGCCGATCGAGCGGCCGTACTTCTTGTCGCCGCGGATCTTGTCGCGGAGCTTCTCCAGGCGGGCGTCCGTCTCCTCGGCGCTCAGCTGCGGCGCCCACTGGAACGGGGTGTGGGGCTTGGGCACGAAGCCGCCGATCGACACCGTGCAGCGGATGTCGTTGGAGCCGGAGACCTCGCGGCCCTTCTGGATCACCCGGGTCGCCATGTCGGCGATCTGGAGGACGTCGTCGTCGGTCTCCGTCGGCAGGCCGCACATGAAGTACAGCTTCACCTGGCGCCAGCCGTTGCCGTAGGCGGTGGCGACCGTGCGGATCAGGTCCTCCTCGGAGACCATCTTGTTGATGACCTTGCGGATGCGCTCCGAGCCGCCCTCGGGCGCGAACGTCAGACCCGAGCGGCGGCCGTTGCGCGTCAGCTCGTTGGCGAGGTCGATGTTGAAGGCGTCCACGCGGGTGGAGGGCAGGGAGAGGCCGATCTTGTCGTCCTCGTAGCGGTCCGCGAGGCCCTTGGCGACCTCGCCGATCTCGCTGTGGTCGGCGGAGGAGAGCGACAGCAGGCCGACCTCCTCGAAGCCGGTCGCCTTCAGGCCCTTCTCGACCATCTCGCCGATGCCCGTGATGGAGCGCTCGCGCACCGGGCGGGTGATCATGCCGGCCTGGCAGAAGCGGCAGCCACGGGTGCAGCCGCGGAAGATCTCCACCGACATGCGCTCGTGGACCGTCTCGGCGAGCGGGACCAGCGGCTGCTTCGGGTACGGCCACTCGTCCAGGTCCATCACCGTGTGCTTGGACACACGCCACGGGACACCCGACTTGTTCGGTACGACACGGGCGATCCGGCCGTCCGGGAGGTACTCGACGTCGTAGAAGCCCGGGATGTACACCCCGCCCGTCTTCGCCAGGCGGAAGAGGACCTCCTCACGGCCGCCCGGCCGGCCCTCGGCCTTCCACTCGCGGATGATCTTCGTCATGTCGAGCACGGCCTGCTCGCCGTCGCCGATGACCGCCGCGTCGATGAAGTCGGCGATCGGCTCGGGGTTGAAGGCCGCGTGGCCGCCCGCGAGGACGATCGGGTCGTCGACGGTGCGGTCCTTCGCCTCCAGCGGGATGCCCGCCAGGTCCAGCGCGGTCAGCATGTTCGTGTAGCCCAGCTCCGTGGAGAAGGACAGTCCGAACACGTCGAACGCCTTCACCGGACGGTGGCTGTCCACCGTGAACTGCGGGACGCGGTGCTCCCGCATCAGGGCCTCCAGGTCCGGCCACACGCTGTAGGTGCGCTCGGCGAGGACGCCCTCCTGCTCGTTCAGGACCTCGTAGAGGATCATGACGCCCTGGTTGGGCAGACCGACCTCGTACGCGTCCGGGTACATCAGCGCCCAGCGGACGTCACAGTCGTCCCAGGGCTTGACGGTGGAGTTCAGCTCGCCGCCCACGTACTGGATCGGCTTCTGCACATGCGGGAGCAGGGCTTCGAGCTGCGGGAACACCGACTCGACAGACATCGGGGGAACTTTCGTGAGCTGACAGGGGTGACCATCTAGCCTAACCCGCTCATGGAGCGTCCCCGTACGCCGAAAAAGCCGGGCCTCAGACCTCCATCGTGGCGCTGATCGTCTGCCACGCCTCGGGCAGCGCCGCCTCCGCCAGTTCCGCCCGTCGCTCCTCCCGGCCGTGCAGCAGCCCGTAGGTGAACGCGCTCTCCCCCGCCGCGTGCGCCTGGGCGGCGAGATCACGCAGGGCCTCCCGGGTCATCACGCTGTCCTGGTGGTCGCCGAGCAGGCCCTGGAGGGACTTCATCAGCCGGACGAGGTCGTCGGCCGGCCCGCCGAGCGCCGGCGCGGCCGCCTCCGCCGAGTAGCGCGTCCGCTTGGCCTTCTTGCGGGCCTCGTGGAGCGCCAGATCGCGCTCGGGCCCGGGCGGCTGCCCGAGCGCCTCCTCCACGAGCGCCGCCACCTGCCCGAAGTCCTTGCGCACGGCCCTCGCGATCACCTTCGCCGGCCGGCCCGCGGCCGCTTCGAGCAGGGGCGGGTCCGCCACGAGCCGGTCCAGCGCGTCGAGCAGCGCCAGGTACCGCCTGCCGTCCAGTACAGCGATCAGGCGCCGGCGCGAGCCGCTGCTGCGCGCCCGTGACCAGGTGCGCAGCCGGTTGCGGACGGGGCCGGTGACCAGCGGGCGCGGCAGCTCGTCGAGGGCGGCCGTCAGCCGTTCCGTGAGGACCTCCTGGTCCCGGTCCACGCCCAGCTCTCCGGCGAGCCACTTCAGCTCCTCGCCGAGCGGGTCGGTGACCTCGCGGTCCAGCACCTTGGCGAAGGAACGGAAGGCGCTGCGCATCCGGCGGGTGGCGACGCGCATACGGTGCACCGAGTCGGGGAGATCCCGGCGGACGGCCGGATCGAGCTCGACGAGGGCGTCGCGCTGGGCGCGGACGTACGCGAGGACGTGGTCCCCGGCGGTCACCGGCTCGGCGGAAGGTTTCGTCACCAGTCCGACGGAGGGTTTCCCCTCCCCCGGCGACTCCCCCTTCGCCCGCTGCCCCTTGCCCTTCCCCTTCCCATTGCCCTTCTTGGGCTTGGGTGCCGTCTCCGCCAGCGCCCGTGCCAGTTTCGACGCCGATCCCGACGGCCGTACGCCCGCCTTGCGCAGCCGTTTCTCCACCTTGTCGAGGAAGGCCGGGTCACCGCCGTCGGCGAGCTCCACCTCGATCTCGCTCCACTGGGCGGAGCCGCCCTCCCCGGTCAGCCGGTCCGCCCGGACGGCGTCCACACTGACCTCGGCGAGCAGCCGGCCCTCCCCGTCGACGAGGCCGCGCACATCACGGGCCGAGCGCAGCCGGACCACCGGCACCAGCTCGGCGTCCCGGACGCGGGAGCGGACCAGCCCCGCGAGCCCGCGCGGGAGGGTGTCGGACAGCGGGGCGCGGATCTCGTCGCGGACGCCCGGGGCGACGGGGAATTTCAGGTGCCAGCCCGCGTCGGAGCCGCCGGTGCGGCGGCGCAGGGTCAGGGAGGCGGCGGCGAGCCGTTCGTCGGCGGTGTCGTAGTAGGTGGCGTCGAGTTCGGCGACACCCTTGTCGAGGACGGCCGCGACCCCGGCGACGCCGGTCAGGTCGGGCAGCCCACTGTCGTCGGATTCGTACTTGCGCTCGATCTCGCGTTTCGTCTCCGCCATGCAGCGAATCTAGTGGCAGCGACGGCGAGATGGCAGGGGCAACTTCCGTCGAACTGACGGCGAACGCCGGGTGGACGGACGCAGATGCGTGCGGCCGCTGAGGACAAGCCGTCGAGGGCAAGACCGCTCAGGCCGAAGCGGGGGCTGGGGGCGGCAGCCGTCGATGCCGGCGCCCCCAGGGATGACGCCCCCCAGAAACGGCGCCCCCGGGGTTGGCGTCCCCAGGAACGGCGCCCCCAGGTACGGCGCCCCCGGCCGAGGGTCCCGCTGGACGACCCAACCGGCGGAGGCTCACGCCGACATGGGTCGCTGGACCCGGATCGACTGCAGCAACCCGACCGCCACCCACACCGCGAACATCGACGAGCCGCCGTACGACACGAACGGCAGGGGCAGGCCGGTGACCGGCATGATGCCCAGCGTCATGCCGATGTTCTCGAAGGACTGGAAGGCGAACCAGGCGACGATCCCGGCGGCGACGATCGTGCCGTACAGCTCGGTCGTCTCGCGGGCGATACGGCAGGCGCGCCACAGGACGACGCCCAGCAGGACGATGATGAGGCCGCCGCCGACGAAGCCGAGTTCCTCGCCCGCCACCGTGAACACGAAGTCCGTCTGCTGTTCGGGGACGAACTGGCCGGTGGTCTGCGAACCGTGGAACAGCCCGGCCCCGGTCAGCCCGCCGGAACCGATCGCGATACGGGCCTGGTTGGTGTTGTAGCCGACGCCCGCCGGGTCGAGGCTGGGGTTGGCGAAGGCGGCGAACCGGGCGATCTGGTAGTCGTCCAGGATGTGCAGCTGCCACACCGCGATCGCGCCCGTCGCGCCCGCGCCGAGCAGGCCGAAGACCCAGCGGTTGGAGGCGCCGGAGGCCAGCAGCACACCCAGCACGATGATCACCATGACCATGACCGAGCCGAGGTCGGGCATGAGCATCACGATCAGCATCGGCACCGCGGCCAGACCGAGGGCCTGCATCACCGTGCGCTGGTCGGGGTAGGGCTTGTCGCCCGCGTCGACCCGGGCCGCCAGCAGCATCGCCATGCCCAGGATGATCGTGATCTTCACGAACTCCGAGGGCTGGAGCGAGAAGCCGCCGCCGAGCACGATCCAGGAGTGCGCGCCGTTGACGGTGGAGCCGAGCGGGGTGAGCACCAGCAGGATCAGCAGGAGCGAGAGCCCGTAGAGGACCGGCACGAAGTTGCGCAGGGTGCGGTGGCCGAGCCAGACCGTGCCGATCATCAGGGCGAACCCGATGCCGGTGTTCATGAGGTGCCGGATCAGGAAGTAGTACGGGTCGCCCTGGTTGATCTCGGTGCGATTGCGGGTGGCCGAGTACACCAGCAGTGAGCCGATCAGCGACAGGGCCGTGGCCGCCAGCAGTATCGGCCAGTCCAGGCGCCGGGCCAGCGAGTCGCGGGCGAAGAGCCGCGTCCAGCCGGCCCGCTCGGGCCCGTACCCGGAGACGGAGAAGCTGTTCACGCCGGTCATGAGCACATCCTCCGGCTTCCTCGGCCGCGCGCCCCGCGCCGTCGTCGCCGCCGGGTGTCACGGTTGTCCGCCTCGGGCGAGGCCACGGTCGCCGCGGGCTGCGTCCCGCCGGCGGCCGGCGCGCCCTCCTCGGTGGCCTTCTGGAAGGCCTGCTGTTCCTTGGCCGGGTCCTTGGAGATCTTCGGGGAGGCGATGGTGCCGTCCGTCTTGATCTTCGGCAGTCCCTGCTGGGGGGTGGGCAGCAGCGCGTTCTTCTTGTTGATCGTGCCGTCGTCGGAGATGCCGTAGAGCGCGTCGTAGATGTTGCGCACGGCCGGACCCGAGGCGCCGGAACCCGTACCACCCTGGGAGATCGTCATCACGATCGAGTAGTCCTTGGTGTAGGTGGCGAACCAGGACGTCGTCTGCTTGCCGTAGACCTCAGCGGTACCGGTCTTGGCGTGCATCTCGATCTTGTCCTGCGGCCAGCCGCCGAACCGCCAGGCGGCCGTACCGCGCGTCGCCACACCGGCGAGGGCGCTGTCCATCTGGGCCAGAGTCTGCTTGCTGACGGGCAGTTTGCCGTGCGCCTTGGGCTGGATCTCCTGGACGGTCCTGCCGTCGGCGCTGACGATGGCCTTGCCGACCGTCGGGTCGTACAGGGTGCCGCCGTTGGAGATGGCCGCGTAGATGGTGGCCATCTGGATCGGGGTCACGAGGGTGTCGCCCTGGCCGATGGAGTAGTTGATCTCGTCACCGGCGCGCATCTTGTTGCCCTCGAGGCAGTTCTCGTACGAGATCCTCTCGACGTAACTGCCGTCCTTCTTGCCCGTCTTGCACCAGGCGTCCTTGTTGGCCTTCCAGTACGCCTGCTTCCACGCGCGGTCGGGGACGCGGCCGGAGACCTCGTTGGGCAGGTCGACGCCGGTCTCCTTGCCGAGGCCGAACTGGTGGGCGGTCTTGAAGAAGTAGTCGTTGGGCTTCTTCTTCGGGTCGATGCCGCCGTCCTTCTGCCACTGGCTGTGCGCGAGCCGGTAGAAGACGGTGTCGCAGGAGACCTCCAGCGCGCGGCCGAGACTGATCGGGCCGTAGTTCGCCGACTCGAAGTTCTTGAAGACCTGACCGCCGACCGAGTACGAGCTGGAGCAGTCGTAGCGGCCGTCGAAGTCGTACCCGGCCTGGACGGCGGCGGCCGTGGAGACCACCTTGAAGATGGAGCCGGGGGCTGCCTGACCCTGTATGGCCCGGTTGAGCAGCGGGTAGTTGGAGGACTTGCCGGTCAACTGCCGGTAGTCCTTGGCGGAGATGCCGCCGACCCAGGCGTTCGGGTCGTACGTCGGGTTGGACGCCATGGCGACGACGCGGCCGGTCTTGGCCTCCATCACCACGACCGCGCCGGCGTCGGCCTTGTAGTTCTCCCCGGTGTTGCGGTCGAACTGCTTGCGGGCCTCCTTCATCGCCTCGTTCAGCTCGAACTCGGCGACGCGCTGGACGCGGGCGTCGATGCTGGTGACGAGGTTGGAGCCGGGTTCGGCCGGGGTGGCCTCGGCCTGGCCGATGACGCGGCCGAGGTTGTCGACCTCGTAGCGGGTGACGCCGGCCTTGCCGCGCAGCTCCTTGTCGTACTCGCGTTCAAGGCCGCTGCGGCCGACCTGGTCGGAGCGGAGGAAGGGCGAGTCGGTGTCCTGGGCCTTGGTGATCTCCTCGTCGGTGACCGGGGAGAGGTAGCCGAGGACCTGGGCGGTGTTGGCCTTGCCGGGGCTCCCGTAGCGGCGTACGGCCTCGGGTTCGGCGGTGATGCCGGGGAAGTCCTCGGCGCGCTCACGGATCTGCAGGGCCTGCTTGGGGGTGGCCTCGTCGGTGATGGGGATGGGCTGGTACGGCGAGCCGTTCCAACAGGGCTGGGGCGTCTTCGCGTCGCACAGCCGGACCTTCTGCATGACCTCCTCGGGGGTCATGCCGAGGACACCCGCGAGCTTGGTCAGCACGGCCTTGCCGTCGTCCTTCTGCTTCAGCAGGTCGGTGCGGGAGGCGGAGACGACGAGCCGTGTCTCGTTGTCCGCGAGGGGCACCCCGCGCGCGTCCAGGATCGAACCGCGTACGGCGGGCTCGACGACCTGCTGGACGTGGTTGCCGGAGGCCTCCTTGGCGTACTCCGCGCCCTCCCGGATCTGGAGGTACCAGAGCCGGCCGCCGAGGGTGCCGAGGAGGGAGAGGACGAGGATCTGGATCACGACGAGCCGGATCTGGACCCGTGGGGTCCGCCCGGTCTCGGGAATGTTGGTCACTGCGGCTGCCTCCCCCTCTCAGTGCGCGGAACGTGCCTGCGTGGACGTGTGCTCGCGGACGCGTGTGCTCACGGATGCGTGTGCCCGGCCGCGTTCGCGGTCGCGGTTGTGTTCGCGGTCGCAGTTGTGTTCGCGGTTGTGTGTGCGTACGAATGATGAACGACGGTCCTGTGAGGCTCCGTTCCGCCGCCCCCTCCCCCGTTCGGGTGATTCATCCCCTGGCGCGCTCCGCGCGCGGGCGCCCGCGCTCACAGCCGCTTGACCCCCTTGATGCGTCCGGCGCGCGCCACCCGTGACCGGGCCGCCTTCATCTTCAGGCCGCCGCGCTGACCGCCGATCCTGAGGCCGGTGCCGGAGGAGAGCCAACCGGAGGAGAGGTCGGCCGTCTTGGCGGAGTTCGTCTCGGCGAGCGGGTCGTTCTCCGCGCGCCGGGCCAGGAACATCACGCCGGGGACGACGAAGGGGGCGAGCAGCAGGTCGTACAGTGCCGCCGAGAACAGCAGGCCGGTGAGGCCGACGTTGCGGGCGGCGGTGTCGCCGACGAGGGCGCCGACGCCCGCGTACAGCAGGGTGGAACCGACCGCGGCGGCGACGACCACGACCATCGGGCCGGTGGCGGACTTGATCTGCCCGGTCTCCGGCTTGACGAGCCCGGCGAGGTAGCCGATCACGCAGAGCACGAGGGCGTAGCGGCCGGCGGCGTGGTCGGCGGGCGGGGCGAGATCGGCGAGCAGGCCGGCGCCGAAGCCGATGAGGGCGCCGCCGACATGGCCGTAGACCATGGCGAGGCCCAGGACGGTGAGGAGCAGCAGGTCGGGGACGGCGCCCGGGAGGTGGAGGCGGGCGAGGACGCTCACCTGGATCACCAGGGCGACGACGACGAGGGGGACGGAGAGCAGGATCCGGTTGACGCGCATGGGTTGTCAGCTCCTACTGCTCTTCCTGGCCGTCGACGGGTTCGTTCGCGTTCGGGGTGACCGTGACGGTCACCGTCGGCGTGGGGACCGGCTTGGGCTTCGCGGGGAGCACGGTGTCGCGCGGATCCTTCTTCGGGGCCTCGACGACGACACCGACGATGTCGAGCTTGGTGAAGCTGACGTACGGCGTGACGTAGAGCGTGCGGGTCAGGTCGCCGCCGGAGGGGTCGACGCGGGAGACCACGCCGACCGGGACGCCGGGCACGAAGGGCTTGTCGGCCTGGGAGCCGAAGGTGACGAGCCGGTCGCCCGCCTTCACCTCCGCCTTGCCGTTGAGGAGTTCCACGCGCAGCGGGCGGTCGCCCTGCCCGGAGGCGAAGCCGAGTTCGTCGCTGGCTTCCATGCGGGTGCCGACGGTGAAGTCGGGGTCGTTGGCGAGGAGGACGGTGGCGGTGTGGGGGCCCACGGTCGTCACGCGCCCGACGAGACCCTCCCCGTTCAGCACGGTCATGTCACGTTTGATGCCGTCGTCGGCGCCGACGTCGATGGTGACGGTCCAGGAGAAACCCTGGGCCGCTCCTATCGCGATGACTTCGGCGCCCTTGATGCCGTACTGCCCCTCGCCGGCGATCTTCAGCATCTTGTCGAGCTGCGCCAGGCGGCTGCGGTTGCGGTCGTCGCTGCCGAGCTTCGCCTTGAGAGCCGCGTTCTCCTGCTCCAGTTCCGCGAGCCGGTCGTGACGCTCACCGGAGTCGCGGACCGCGGAGACGGCGTTGCCGACCGGGTCGACCGCCGAGGACACGCCGTCCTCGATCGGGCCGAAGACCGCGGCCGCGGCCTGCCGGGCACCGTCGACCGGGGAGTCCTCTCCACCGCGGATGTCCACCGTGATCAGCGCGAACGCGACGGCGATCAGCAGCACCAGGAGCAGCCGGCTCTCTCGTGTGTCCCTCACGTGCGGCGGCCGTGCCCTTCCTCATAGGAATTCGGGTAGCCCCTGGGAAACCCGAGGGGCGTGGTATGGGGTGCTTCGAGGCTCTTGAGGATCTTATGCCTCTATACCAACGATCCGCCGCACGAGAGCAGATCATCTCGTACGGCGGAATCGAAGCGTTACGTCATCTGCGGGGCGCGGCGTCCAGAACCTGCTGGAGCGCCTCGAACTCCTCGACGCACTTGCCGGATCCCAGCGCCACGCTGTCCAGCGGATCCTCGGCGATATGGATGGGCATACCGGTCTCGCGCCGCAGCCGCTCGTCGAGCCCGCGCAGCAGGGCGCCGCCGCCCGTCAGCACGATGCCGCGGTCCATGATGTCGCCGGACAGCTCGGGCGGGCACTTGTCGAGGGTGGTCTTCACGGCGTCGACGATCGCGTTGACGGGCTCCTCGATCGCCTTGCGCACTTCGGCGGCGGAGATGACGACGGTCTTGGGCAGCCCGGAGACCAGGTCCCGCCCGCGGATTTCGGTGTGCTCGTCGGAGTCGAGGTCGTACGCCGAGCCGATGGTGATCTTGATCTGCTCGGCCGTCCGCTCACCGAGAAGAAGGCTGTACTCCTTCTTGATGTGCTGGATGATCGCGTTGTCCAGCTCGTCGCCCGCGACGCGGATGGACTGGGCGGTGACGATGCCGCCGAGCGAGATGACCGCGACCTCCGTGGTGCCTCCGCCGATGTCCACCACCATGTTGCCCGTGGCCTCGTGGACCGGCAGGCCGGAGCCGATGGCCGCGGCCATGGGCTCCTCGATGATGTGCACCTGCCGGGCACCGGCCTGGGTCGACGCCTCGATGACGGCGCGGCGCTCGACACCGGTGATGCCGGAGGGCACACAGACGACAACCCGAGGACGGGCGAGATACCGCCGCTTGTGGATCTTCAGGATGAAGTAGCGGAGCATCCGCTCGGTGATCTCGAAGTCGGCGATGACACCGTCCTTCAGCGGACGTACGGCAACGATGTTGCCAGGGGTCCGCCCGATCATCTTCTTCGCTTCGGCGCCGACCGCGAGGATGCCACCGGTGTTGGTGTTGATCGCGACGACGGACGGCTCGTTGAGTACGATCCCGCGACCCCTGACGTACACCAGCGTGTTGGCGGTCCCGAGGTCGACAGCCATGTCACGGCCGATGAACGACATTGAGTTCCCCATCAGGATTCGACTGGCCTTCCCATGAGCTTTTGAGGGCTTTTCAGGTCGGCGCGGTGGGTGCTGTGACGTGAAGGCTTACATCGTAAACGCGCCTCCCCGAACACTGCGCGAGGGTCTTCGCCATTGTCAGCAGATGCCGCGGCGCCTCGCTTCTGGAGACGGTCCATCGGGGGCACGCGTTCCCCCGATCGCCACGCATATGCCAAGCGAGGGCCGAAAAGGTACGAGTGGCCCTGGTCAGCCGGACAAGCGATCTGACGCCGAGTCAGAAAATTTTTTGAAACCTTCGCGCCGACCACACGCGGTTCGCCCCGAGCAGCCCCACGACGAACTCCTGACTGCGCACCGAACGCCGGGCGCGCCGTGGGTCGGCGCCCCGACTTTGGACGAGCACACGGAGAGGCCGCGGCCACGCCGCGAGCACACCGAAGCGCCGGGGTGTCAGTCCTTGGGCGACGCGCACCGGCGGGCCGAGCCGGGGGATGCACCCGGGCTCCCCGAGCGGCGCTCCGGACCGGGTTCCCCGGGCGGCGCTCCGGAGCCCGACGACGAACACGACAGCGCCCGGCCGGCGCACCGAACAAACCCGACGACGGACGCGAGAGGGGCCGGCCGGCGTACCGGACCGACCCCAACCCCGCACGCCGTACCCGGCAGCCCGGCGAAGCCAGTACACGCCGACCGGAAGAGGGGAACACCCCGCGCCGCACCCCGAACAACCCGGCAGAGCCACTAGACCCCGCTCCGAACAACGCGGCGAAACCACTCCCCCCGACCGGAAGGCGAGAACGCGCCGCGCCCCACCCCCGACAACCCGGCGAAACCAGTGCGCCCCCGCCGGCGGGTTGGACGGGCGGGGGCGGGCGGGGGGCGGGATCCGGCCGGTGGGCGTCTGTCGAACGCTGCCTCTTGGCCGGGGAACCGGGGGGCGGGTGGAAGGCTGTGGTGTCAGGCTTCCGTGCGCTCGCGGTGAGGCCGCCCAACCCCTGGGGGCTGCGTTATGCCCGGCCGGGGAAGAAGATCTTCACCTCGCGCTCGGCGGACTCCTCGGAGTCGGAGGCGTGGATCAGGTTCTCGCGGACGATGACGCCGTAGTCGCCGCGGATGGAGCCGGGGGCGGCGGCGATGGGGTCGGTCGGACCGGCCAGCGCGCGGACGCCCTCGATGACCCGCTCGCCCTCGACGATCAGGGCGACGACCGGGCCGGAGGACATGAACTCCACCAGCGGCTCGTAGAAGGGCTTGCCCTTGTGCTCGCCGTAGTGCTGCTCCAGCGTGTCCTGGTCCAGTGTGCGCAGCTCCAGCGCGGTGATCTGCCAGCCGGCCTTCCGCTCGATACGGCTGATGATCTCGCCGGTCAGGCCTCGACGGACGGCGTCGGGCTTGAGGAGGACGAGGGTGCGCTGGCTCACGGGAAGACTCCTTCTACTGCCGGTGTGCGGTGGGATGAGGTTACAGGGCGTGTCCGAGCTCCGGTCACACAGCGTCAGCAGCGTCCGGGGAGTGTGTGTCGGCCTGCGCCGCGAAACGCGCCTTCGCCTCGTCGATCTTGCGGCCGAAGTGCACGGACGCCCACCACAGGGCCCCGAAGAGCACCCCCAGGACGAACATCATCGGGACGAAGAACCCGGAGGCGACGAGGGCGATCTGCAGGGCCCAGCCGAGGGCCACGCCCCCGGGCCGGGTCACCATGCCGCACAGCACCACGCTCAGGAACATCGCGATGCCGCACACCGTCCACACCGTCGACATGGACAGGTCGGGGTCCTTCATGGCGACGAGACCCGCGAAGCCGATGATGAAGAACTCGCCGATCAGGGTCGAGGAACAGAGCGTACGCATCTCAGGCCTCAGCCCTTTCCCAGCAGCAGTCGGGCTTCGCCGACCGTGATGACGGAACCGGTGACCAGCACTCCGCCGCCCGCGAACTCGCCCTCCTCCTCGGCGAGCGTGATCGCCGCCTCCAGGGCGTCGGGCAGCCGCGGCTCGACCTGGACGCGTTCCTCGCCGAACACCTCGACGGCGATCGCGGCCAGCTCGTCGGCGTCCATCGCGCGGTGGCTGGAGTTCTGGGTGATCACGACCTCCGCGAAGATCGGCTCGAAGGCCTCCAGCAGCCCCCGTACGTTCTTGTCGCCGCTGGCCCCGACCACCCCGATCAGCCGGCTGAAGTCGAAGGCCTCGCCGATCGCCTCGGCGGTGGCGCGGGCGCCGGCCGGGTTGTGGGCGGCGTCGAGCACGACGGTCGGGGACCGCCGTACGACCTCGAGCCGGCCCGGCGACGACACGGACGCGAAGGCCTTGCGGACGGTGTCGACGTCCAGCGGCTCGGGCCGCTGGGAGCCGACGCCGAAGAACGCCTCGACGGCGGCGAGGGCGACGGCCGCGTTGTGGGCCTGGTAGGCGCCGTGGAGGGGGAGATACACCTCGGTGTACTCGCCGCCGAGCCCGCGCAGGGTGAGCAGCTGCCCGCCGACGGCGACCTGCCGGGCCACGACCCCGAACTCCAGCCCCTCCCGGGCCACGGTCGCGTCGACCTCGACGGCCTTCTTCAACAGGACCTGGGCGGCGTCGACGGGCTGCTGGGCCAGGATGACCGTCGCGTCCTGCTTGACGATGCCGGCCTTCTCGGCGGCGATCGCGGCGGGCGTCTCCCCGAGCCGGTCGGTGTGGTCGAGATCGATCGGGGTGACGACGGCGACGTCGCCGTCGATGACGTTCGTCGCGTCCCAGGAGCCGCCCATGCCGACCTCGACGACGGCCACGTCGACGGGCGCGTCGGCGAAGGCCGCGTACGCCATGCCGGTGAGCACCTCGAAGAAGGACAGCCGGTACTCCTGCGAACCGTCGACCATCTCGACGTACGGCTTGATGTCGTTGTACGTCTCGATGAACCGCTCGGCGGAGATGGGCGCCCCGTCGAGACTGATCCGCTCGGTGATCGACTGGACGTGGGGCGAGGTGTACCGGCCCGTCCGCAGCTCGAAGGCGCCCAGCAGGGCCTCGATCATGCGGGCGGTGGACGTCTTGCCGTTGGTCCCGGTGATGTGGATCGAGGGATACGACCGCTGCGGCTCGCCCAGCACGTCCATCAGCGCGGCGATGCGGCCGACGGACGGCTCCAGCTTGGTCTCGCCCCAGCGCGTCGCCAGCTCCGCCTCGACCTCGCGCAGGGCCTTGTCGACCTCCGGGTCCTCGGGGCGCGCGGGCACCTCGGTGCTGGGCGGCCCGCCCTGCGTGCGCAGGGTGCGGCTGCCGGCCTCGATGACCGCGAGATCGGGGTCGCGGTCGGTCTCGGCCGCGATGATCTCCTCGAAGGAGTCGAGGGGGTCGGGCTGGTCGTGGTTGCCGTTCGGGGGGAGCTCGCTCACGGGGTCAGTCTACGGAGCGGAGGTGACAGGCGTGGGCGAAGGCCCCCGGAGCTGTGGGTTCCGGGGGCCTTCGGCCACTGTCGCGGGCTTGCCGCTCTCTGTGGGACGGGCGCCGCCCCAGTGGCGCGACGGCCCGCGGCTATGCCTGCGGCAGCCGCTCCAGCTGGGCCTGGATGCGGGCGATGTCCTCGTCCGCCTTGGCGAGCCGCGTCCGGATCTTGTCGACGACCTGGTCCGGCGCCTTGGCCAGGAACGCCTCGTTGCCGAGCTTGGCGCCCGCCTGGGCCTTCTCCTTCTCCGCCGCGGCGAGGTCCTTCGCGAGCCGCTTGCGCTCCGCCGCCACGTCGATCGTGCCGGACAGGTCCAGCGCGACCGTGGCGCCGGCGACCGGCAGGGTCGCCGTGGCCGAGAAGCCCTCGCCCTCCGGCTGAAGGCGCAGCAGCTGGCGGATGGCCGCCTCGTGGGGCGCCAGGGCCGTACCGTCGAGGGTCAGGCGGGCCGGGACGCGCTGGCCCGGCTGGAGACCCTGGTCGGCGCGGAAGCGGCGGACCTCGGTGATCACGGACTGGAGGGTCTCGATCTCCCGCTCGGCGTCGGCGTCACGGAAGCCGCTGTCCGCGGGCCACTCGGCGACGACGACGGACTCGCCGCCGGTCAGCGTCGTCCAGAGGGTCTCGGTGACGAACGGGACGACCGGGTGCAGCAGCTTGAGGGTGACGTCGAGGACCTCGCCCAGGACCCGCTTGCTGACCTCCGCCGGCTCGCCGCCCGCCTGGAACGTCGTCTTGGACAGCTCGACGTACCAGTCGAAGACCTCGTCCCAGGCGAAGTGGAAGAGGGCGTCGGAGAGCTTCGCGAACTGGAAGTCCTCGTAGTACGCGTCGACTTCGGAGACGACGGAGTTGAGACGGGACAGGATCCACCGGTCCGTCGCCGACATGGCGGACGCGTCCGGGAGGGGGCCTTCCACCGTCGCGCCGTTCATCAGCGCGAAGCGCGTCGCGTTCCAGATCTTGTTGGCGAAGTTGCGGGAGCCCTGGACCCAGTCCTCGCCGATCGGGACGTCGACGCCGGGGTTGGCGCCGCGGGCGAGAGTGAACCTCAGCGCGTCGCTGCCGTACTTGTCCATCCAGTCCAGCGGGTTGACCGCGTTGCCGAAGGACTTCGACATCTTCTTGCCGAACTGGTCACGGACCATGCCGTGCAGGGCGATGGTGTGGAAGGGCGGGGTGCCGTCCATCGCGTACAGGCCGAACATCATCATCCGGGCGACCCAGAAGAAGAGGATGTCGTAGCCGGTCACCAGGACGGAGTTCGGGTAGAACTTCGCGAGCGACTCGGTCTGTTCGGGCCAGCCGAGCGTCGAGAACGGCCACAGGCCGGAGGAGAACCAGGTGTCGAGGACGTCGGTGTCCTGATGCCAGCCCTCGCCGGTCGGCGGCTCCTCGTCGGGCCCGACACAGACGACTTCGCCCTCCGGGCCGTACCAGACCGGAATCCGGTGACCCCACCACAACTGCCGTGAGATGCACCAGTCGTGGAGGTTGTCGACCCAGTCGAAGTACCGCTTCTCCATCTCCTGCGGGTGGATCTTGACCTTGCCCTCGCGGACGGCGTCACCGGCGGCCTTGGCGAGCGGTCCGACCTTGACCCACCACTGCATGGACAGGCGCGGCTCGATGGTCGTCTTGCAGCGCGAGCAGTGGCCGACGGAGTGGACGTACGGCCGCTTCTCGGCGACGATCCGGCCCTCGGCGCGCAGCGCGGCGACGATCGCGGAGCGGGCCTCGAGGCGGTCCAGGCCCTGGAAGGGGCCGTGGGCCGTGATGACGGCGTGCTCGTCCATGACGGTGAGGGACGGCAGGTTGTGCCGCTGGCCGATCTCGAAGTCGTTCGGGTCGTGGGCGGGGGTGACCTTGACGGCGCCCGTGCCGAACTCCGGGTCGACGTGCTCGTCGGCGACGACCGGGATGGAGCGGTCGGTCAGCGGCAGCCTGATGAGCTTGCCGACCAGGTGCTTGTACCGCTCGTCCTCGGGGTGGACGGCGACGGCCGTGTCACCGAGCATGGTCTCGGCGCGGGTGGTGGCGACGACGAGCGTCTCGTCGCCCTCGCCGTACTTGATGGAGACGAGCTCGCCGTCGTCGTCCTGGTACTCGACCTCGATGTCGGAGATCGCGGTGAGACAGCGCGGACACCAGTTGATGATCCGCTCGGCGCGGTAGATCAGCTCGTCGTCGTACAGCCGCTTGAAGATGGTCTGGACGGCCTGCGAGAGGCCCTCGTCCATGGTGAAGCGCTCACGGGACCAGGCGACACCGTCACCCAGCCGCCGCATCTGACCGCTGATCTGACCGCCGGACTCGGCCTTCCACTGCCAGACACGCTCGACGAAGGCCTCACGGCCGAGGTCGTGCCGGGACTTGCCCTCCTTGCCCAGCTCCCGCTCGACGACGTTCTGCGTGGCGATGCCGGCGTGGTCCATCCCGGGTTGCCACAGCGTCTCGTAGCCCTGCATGCGCTTGCGGCGCGTGAGGGCGTCGATGAGGGTGTGCTCGAAAGCGTGCCCGAGGTGCAGGCTGCCCGTGACGTTCGGCGGCGGGATGACGATGGTGTACGCGGGCTTCTCGCTCTTGGCGTCGGCCTCGAAGTAACCCCGCTCTACCCAACGCTCGTACAGCGGCCCCTCTACATCGGCCGGCGCGTACTGGGTCGGCAGTTCGGTGTTGGGCGCTGGTGGCTGCTGCTGAGCGTTCTCGGTCACGGGCTCAGTTTAGAGGTGTCACGGCGCCGTCCCGAAACGCGTTTGTTCTGTAACGGTGGGGGCCCCGCCGCCGTGGGGGGACTGGGGTTGAGCCAGGATGTGAAAATCACATAAGCATCTGGAGGGGAACCCAGAGATGAGCTACAACCAGCCGGGCCCGTACGGCGGGCAGCAGCCTCAGCAGCCCGGTCCGTACGGCCAGCCGGGTCCGTACGGCCAGCCGCCGCAGGCGCCCCAGCCCGGCTACGGCTACCCCCAGCAGCCCCCGCAGGGCGTCCCGCCCCAGACCCCTCCGTACGGCCAACAGCCCGGCCCCTACGCCCAGCAGCCCCCCACCCCGCCGTACGGCCAGCAGCCTCCCTACGGCCAGCAGCCCCCGTACGGCCAGGCCCCCTACGGCGTCCCCCAGCCCCCGGTCCCGGGCGGCGGCAAGAAGAAGACCGGCATCATCATCGGCGCGGTCGCGGTCGTGGCGGCGATCGGCGTGGGCGCGTTCTTCGCGATCGGCGGGGGCGGGGGCGGCGCCGGCGGGCTGAAGGACGACGGCCCGCACAAGCTGACCGCGCCGGCCTCCCTGCTGTCCGACAAGTACAAGCGGATGGGCGACTCCAAGGAGGAGGAGGCGAGCTCCAGCGACGAGAAGGACCTCGCCAAGGCCGGCGTCAGCGACCCCACGTCGATCGGCGCGATCTACTCGACGATGGACCTGACCTCCATCGACAGCAGCGACCCGAGCGCGCTGGCGAAGGCGGAGACCGCCGAGAACGTCACGTTCTTCGGCGTCTACGGCAAGGTGGCGGACCCCGAGAAGGCCCTCGACGCCACCTTCACCCAGATGAAGACGGAGTCGGACGACGACGTCAAGCTGATCGGCGACGCCGAGACCGTCGAACCCGACAGCCTGGACGGCGCGGTGATGAAGTGCCAGAAGACGGAGAGCAAGAGCGCCCTCACCGAGAAGACCCAGACGACCTACCTGTGCATCTGGGCGGACTACAGCACCATGGGAGTGGTGCAGCCGACCGCGGGCTCCAAGACCTACTCGCTCGACGAGTCCGCCGAGATCGCGGCCAAGGTCCGCAAGGAGGCCCGCGTCAAGGCCTGACGCCGCCGACACGAGAGGGGCCCCGGTCGGTCGACCGGGGCCCCTCGTCGTCGCGCGGGTGGCGGCTACGCCGTCTTCTGCTCGCCCGGCCCCCGGCCGCCCCGCGCCTCCCGCGGGATCAGGGTCGGGTTGACGTTGGAGTGGACGACGTCCGCGGTGATGACGACGCGGGCCACGTCCTTGCGGGAGGGGACCTCGTACATCACGGACATGAGGACTTCCTCCATGATGGCGCGCAGGCCGCGGGCGCCCGTCTGGCGGAGGATCGCCTGGTCGGCGATGGCTTCGAGGGCCTCGCGCTCGAAGTCGAGTTCCACGCCGTCGAGTTCGAAGAGGCGCTGGTACTGCTTGACCAGCGCGTTGCGGGGCTCGATGAGGATCTGGAGGAGGGCCTCGCGGTCCAGGTTGTGGACCGAGGTGATGACCGGCAGACGGCCGATGAACTCGGGGATCATGCCGAACTTGACCAGGTCCTCGGGCATGACGTCCTCGAACTGGTCCTTGGCCTCCAGCTCCCGCTTGGAGCGGATCGTCGCGCCGAAGCCGATGCCCTTGGCGCCGGCCCGGGTCTCGATGATCTTCTCCAGACCCGCGAAGGCACCGCCCACGATGAACAGGACGTTCGTCGTGTCGATCTGGATGAACTCCTGGTGCGGGTGCTTGCGGCCGCCCTGCGGCGGGACGGAGGCCGTGGTGCCCTCCAGGATCTTCAGCAGGGCCTGCTGGACGCCTTCGCCGCTGACGTCACGCGTGATCGAGGGGTTCTCGCTCTTGCGGGCGACCTTGTCGATCTCGTCGATGTAGATGATCCCGGTCTCGGCCTTCTTGACGTCGTAGTCGGCCGCCTGGATCAGCTTCAGCAGGATGTTCTCGACGTCCTCGCCCACGTACCCCGCCTCGGTCAGCGCCGTGGCGTCGGCGATGGCGAACGGGACGTTCAGCATGCGCGCGAGGGTCTGCGCGAGGAGGGTCTTGCCGGAGCCCGTGGGACCCAGCAGAAGGATGTTCGACTTCGCCAACTCGATGGCGTCGTCGCGGCCTTGGGCGCCGCCGTTCTCACCGGCCTGGACGCGCTTGTAGTGGTTGTACACCGCGACCGACAGGGCCTTCTTGGCGGCCTCCTGGCCGACCACGTAGCCCTCGAGGAACTCGTAGATCTCGCGCGGCTTCGGGAGTTCCTCCCAGCGGACCTCACTGGTCTCCGCGAGCTCTTCCTCGATGATCTCGTTGCAGAGATCGATGCACTCGTCGCAGATGTACACACCGGGCCCTGCGATGAGCTTCTTGACCTGCTTCTGGCTCTTGCCGCAGAACGAGCACTTGAGCAGATCGCCGCCGTCACCGATGCGTGCCACGGTGTGCTTCCCCTTCGCCTGGGAGACGCCTGGACGTCTTTCGAGTCCAGCGGCTCCTGGTGCTGCCTTATGTCGACGGTACCTTGCCGGGCCCCCCGTTCGGGCCCCCCTTGGCACGGTTCACGTCCACTCACTCACGTGCGGACGCGTCACACCGTGCCAAGGGGCGGCAGACGATACTCCCCCTCCCGCGCTAGCGCAGGGAGGTGTTGTTCATCTTCCGGGTCGAGATGATCTGGTCGATCAGGCCGTACGACAGTGCGTCCTCGGCCGTGAGGATCTTGTCGCGCTCGATGTCCTCGCGGATCTTCTCGATCGGCGTGGTGGAGTGCTTGGCCAGCATCTCCTCCAGCTGCGAGCGCATCCGCAGGATCTCGTTCGCGGCGATCTCCAGGTCGGAGACCTGACCGCGGCCGGTCTCGCTGTACGGCTGGTGGATCAGCACGCGCGCGTTCGGCAGCGCCATGCGCTTGCCGGGCGTACCGGCGGCCAGCAGCACGGCCGCGGCGGAGGCCGCCTGGCCCATGCAGACCGTCTGGATGTCCGGCTTCACGAACTGCATCGTGTCGTAGATCGCCGTCAGCGCCGTGAAGGAGCCGCCGGGGCTGTTGATGTAGACCGAGATGTCACGGTCGGGGTCCATCGACTCCAGGCACAGCAGCTGCGCCATGACGTCGTTGGCCGAGGCGTCGTCGATCTGGACGCCCAGGAAGATCACCCGCTCCTCGAAGAGCTTCGCGTACGGGTCGTACTCGCGGATGCCCTGCGAGGTGCGCTCGACGAAGCGGGGGATCACGTAGCGGGACTCGGCGGCCGGGCCCGTGTACTCGGCGCGCGTGCGGTCGTACAGGCCGCTGCCGGGGAAGTCGTTCACTGTCTGTCTCCTAGGGGCTGAGGCGGTCGGCTGGGGGCTTGGCAGGGTGGCCTCAGGCCGCCCCGGTGCCGCCGCCGCCCGGCATGCCGGCGGCCGTGGGGATCACGTCGTCGATGAGGCCGTACTCCTTGGCCTCGAAGGCGTCGAACCAGCGGTCGCGGTCCGAGTCGCGGGTGATCTGCTCGACCGACTGGCCGGTGTGCTGAGCCGTGAGCTCGGCCATGCGCTTCTTGGTGTGCAGCAGCCGCTCGGCGTGGATCTTGATGTCGGAGGCCGAGCCCGCCAGGCCCGCGGAGGGCTGGTGGATCAGGATCTCGGCGTTCGGCAGCGCGAAGCGCTTGCCGGGGGTGCCCGCGCTGAGCAGGAACTGGCCCATCGAGGCCGCGAGGCCCATGGCGATGGTCACCACGTCGTTCTTGATGAACTGCATGGTGTCGTAGATCGCCATGCCGGCCGTGATCGAACCGCCCGGGCTGTTGATGTACAGGTAAATGTCCTTGTCCGGGTCGGCGGCAAGGAGCAGCAGCTGTGCGGTGATCTTGTTCGCGATGTCGTCGTCGACCGGCTGGCCGAGGAAGATGATCCGCTCGTTGAGCAGCCGGTTGTAGACCTGGTCGCCGAGGCCACCACCGATGGAAGGCTCGCCGGCGGCGGAGGGCATCAGATTCGTCACGTATCCACCTGCTCGTCTTACGACGGCGCCGGGCCGTCTCACGTTTCCCTGCTGGGGCTGGAGCCGTTTCGGGGACTCCACTGCCCTCGTATTCATGGACCCTAACGCGCGGGTCCCTTCGGGGAATCCCGGAGAGGTGAGTGTTCGCCGGGGGCGTAGCGGAGGGCTCCGCCTGGCGGCCGGTGCGGTCGCGTGGAGGGCGCCGCGGAAGTCGTCGGGCCGCGGGTACGTCGTGGCTGGTCGCCCCCACCTCCCGGCTTCCCCCCGCTCTGGGCCTCGCCCGAGCGTGCGGGACTCCCCTGCGCGGGGGCACCCCCGTCGCGGCGGAGGCGCGCATCGATGCGGCCCCGCGCCCCTGAGGCGGGCCGACGGGCCCCGGGGCAGGAGTCCCCAGGCACCCCGGCCGGGCTGCCCTCTGGACGAGCCAGAAGGGCCCTGGAGCGTCGTACGCCCCAGGGCCCTTCTGATCACTTCGGAGGCGAAGCGAGGATCAGGCCTCGGCCTTCTCGTCGCCCTCGCCCTCGTCCTTGGTCTCGGCCTGCGCCTCGGCGGTGGCCTCCTCGGCGGAGCCCTCCTCGTCCTCGTCGTCGAGGTCGATGATCTCGCCGTTGGTGTCCTTGACCGTGGCGGACTCCACGACCAGGGCCAGGGCCTTGCCGCGGGCGACCTCGCCGACCAGGAGCGGAACCTGGCCGCCCTCGACGACCGCCTGGGCGAACTGGTCGGGGGACATGCCGGAGGACGCGGCGCGGCGCATGAGGTGCTCGGTGAGCTCCTCCTGGTTCACGTTGAGCTTCTCGCGCTTGACCAGCTCGTCGAGGACGAACTGGGTCTTGATGCCCTTGACCGCGGCCTCACGGGTCTCGGTCTCGAACTCCTCGGCGGTCTTGCCCTGGATCTCCAGGTACTTGTCGAGGGTCAGACCCATCTGGCCGAGCTGGTGGTGCTCCAGGTTGTGCTTGCGGGTGTTGATCTCGTCCTCGAGCAGCTTCTCGGGGACGGGCACCTCGACGAGCTCCAGGAGCTTCTCCAGGACGCGCTCCTGGGCCTGCGTGGCCTGGTCGTACTGCTTCATGTTCACGAGGCGCTTGCGGCTGTCGGCCTTCAGCTCCTCGAGGGTGTCGAACTCGGAGGCGAGCTGCGCGAAGTCGTCGTCCAGCTCGGGCAGTTCGCGGGCGGCGACCTGGCTGACCTTGACGGTGACCTCGGCCTCCTTGCCGGCCGCGGAGCCGCCCTTGAGCTCGGAGGTGAAGGTGGCCTCGCCACCGGCCTCCAGGCCCTTCACGGCGTCGTCGATGCCCTCGAGGAGCTCGCCGGAGCCGATGGTGTAGGAGACGCCCTCGGCGACGCCGTCCTCGAGGACCTCGCCGTCGACCTTGGCCTGCAGGTCGACCGTGACGACGTCGCCGTCCTCGGCGGCGCGCTCGACCGGGGAGGTGGAGGCGAAGCGCTCACGGAGCTGCTCGACCGACTTCTCGACGTCCTCGTCGGTGACCTCGAGGGCGTCGACCTCGACCTCGATGGAGGAGAAGTCCTCGGGGAGCTCCAGGGCGGGGCGCACGTCGACCTCGGCGGTGAAGTTCAGCGTCTCGCCGTCCTTCAGCTCGGTGATGTCGACCTCGGGCTGGCCCAGGACGTCGATCTCGGCCTCGTTGACCGCCTCCGTGTAGAACTTCGGCAGCGCGTCGTTGACGGCCTCCTCCAGCACGGCACCACGGCCGAACCGCTGGTCGATCACCCGGGCGGGGATCTTGCCCTTGCGGAAGCCCTTCACCGTGACCTGCTGGTTGATCTTCTTGTACGCCGCGTCGAGGCTGTCCTTGAGCTCCTCGAAGGGCACCTCGACAGTGAGCCGAACCCGGGTCGGGTTCAGGGTCTCCACGGCGCTCTTCACGGTTCGGTCTCCTTGTGGCTGACTTCTTGGTTTTCGCCGGAGCCAGACAGGTCCGGCGATTCGCCGCCCGGAGGAGTTCGTGGGCCGAGAAGGCCGGGCACGGACACACGGGCGCGCAGCTTGCATAGTAACCGCAGGCACTGAACGGCCCAAAAGACGATCAGCGGCGACGCGCCGACATGATCGCGCAGGTGGTCGGGGTGGCGGGATTTGAACCCACGGCCTTCCGCTCCCAAAGCGGACGCGCTACCAAGCTGCGCCACACCCCGTCTGGTGCGACACGTAGGGTACATGCCCGCAGGCCGTCTGACCGCCGCATTTGCCGAGCCTGTGGGCGGTCGGCGGCACGGACGGGAAAACGGGGTGTGCGGGCGAGGGGGCCGACCCGCTACGATGCCTGCAGTGCCGCGGTCATCTGACCTGCGGCGCGTCCTGTGCGGGCGTAGCTCAATGGTAGAGCCCCAGTCTTCCAAACTGGCTACGCGGGTTCGATTCCCGTCGCCCGCTCTGTTCGGCCCGGGGCCGGGTGGAAGGTCAGCCTTCCGTCCGGCCCCCGGTGTTTTCCGCGGCGGCGTGCCTTGGGCGGAGCACTCCGTGTCAGAAGCTGATCGAGTTGATCGTTTCCGCGAGGGAGTTCAGGAAGCGGTTGATCGACGGCGCCATGCCGGTCGAGGCGAGGAAGAAGCCGAAGAGGATCGCGACGATGGCGGGGCCGGCCTTGATCGACCCGCCCCGGATCAGCACGACCAGGACGATCGCCAACAGCAGCACCACTGACAGTGAAATGGCCACAACTGATCACACCCTCGGTCGGTCCACTCTCCCGGCCCGGGGACGCAACCCCGCGCACCCCCGCCAGAGACCATCGTGCCACCAACCCGGCCTCCCTATGCGGCCGGTGACGCATCCTCCGCGCCGACTGTCCGTTCCCTGTGACGTCGGAGCGCCTTCGGAACACCGCCGGACGACAATTCGGCGGCGTGCTCCACACATGAATTCACAACTGGCGTGCAGGTAATTCGAATTGTGGGCACAGGGTCTCCGACAACACCCCAACAACCGGCGTTATGCACCTTTTAGTCGGGATGAATCGTGACATCCAAGGCACCAGGGAGGGCATCGACTTCGGCTTTTACAGGAATGACATCGCGATGACGAGGAACGTTTTACGGACTGCCACAGACAACGCTAGGGTGCCTCAGATGTTCCACGCCGCTTCGTCTCTCATGCCTGGTCCGCGCTCGTCCCGGAGTCAGAAAGATCAGCACCACCAGTCCCCCGACAGACGGTCCAAGCAGCGTGACGCGTTCTTCGACAACGCCAAGTACATGGCCATCGTGCTGGTGGCCCTCGGACACGCCTGGGAGCCGCTGAAGGGCGACAGCCGGGTGCTCACGGCGGCGTACGTGCTGGTGTACGCGTTCCACATGCCGGCCTTCATCCTCATCTCCGGCTTCTTCTCCCGCAGTTTCGACGGAAGCCCCGCCAAGCTGAAGCGGCTGGTGACGGGCATCGTCGTGCCGTACGTCGTCTTCGAGACCGCGTACCCGCTCCTGAAGACGTACGTCGACGGCGCCCCCCAGGACATCAGCCTGCTCGACCCCTACTACCTGACCTGGTTCCTGTGCGCGCTGTTCATCTGGCGACTGACCACCCCTTTCTGGAAGCTGGTCCGGTATCCCCTGCCGGTCGCGCTGGGCATCGCCATGCTGGCGTCCGCCACCCCGAACATAGGTGACGACCTGGACCTCCAGCGCGTGCTGCAGTTCCTGCCGTTCTTCGTGCTGGGGCTGAATCTGAAACCGGAGCACTTCCGGCTGGTACGCCGGCGTTCGGTGCGCATCGCGGCCGTGCCGGTGTTCGTCTTCGCGCTGGCCTTCTCCTGGTGGGCGGTGCCGCGGATGAACAGCGGATGGCTGTACCACCGCAACTCCGCGCAGGAGCTGGGCGTCCCGTGGTGGGTCGGTCCCGTCATGCAGCTCGCCCTGTTCGGCTGCTCCCTGCTGCTGACCGCCTGCTTCCTCTCCTGGGTGCCGGGCCGCACCATGTGGTTCACGACGCTCGGCGCGGGCACGCTCTACGGCTATCTGCTGCACGGCCTGCTGCTCAAGACCGCCGACTACCGCGGCTGGTTCGACCACCCCGCGCTGCACCGCCCGCTCGGGGAGATCGCCGTCAGTGTCGCCGTGGCGGTCGCCGTCACGCTGATGTGCACCCAGCCCGTACGCCGGGCCCTCCGGTTCGTCGTGGAGCCGAGGATGGACTGGGCGTTCAAGCGGGACGCCGCCGAACTGGCCCGGGAGCGGGAGAAGCAGCGGTCGGAGCGCGAGAAGGTCAGCGCCTAGTGCTCCTGCGCCTGAACGATGACGGGCCGCCGGAGACGATGTCTCCGGCGGCCCGTCATCGTTCAGGTTGCCGTGCTCAGCTCCGGCCCCGCCACAGAAGCGCCAGGCCGATCAGGATCAAGCCGGCCCTGGCCGCCTCGCCGACGGCCCCGCCCGCCGGTGCCCACGACAGGAGCGGGCGGCTCACCGACACGGCGAACAGGCCCAGCAGCGCGATACCGGCACCCCACGCGCGCGGACGGGTCACCGTTCCCTCGAGCCACCCGGGAGCCCGGTTTGTCACGGCGGCAAACATCCCGGCCCCGGCCACGAGGAGGCCGACCACGATGACCACCGCCGAATCGAAGGTTCCCACAGTCTCACCATCTCCTTACAGGCGCAGGAGCGGGCGTACCCCCCGCCCTGGAGCGGGGGGTACGCCGTCCCTCATTCGTGTGTCACGTACGGGTAGCCGAGGTACAGCTCCAGGATGACGCCGTGCGACTGGATGTTCAGCTCGTGCTGGAGCTTGGAGGCGATCCAGCCGTAGTAGCCGGCGATGACACCGAACACGACCGCGCCGACGTTGCTGCCGGGTATGGCTCCGAACAACGCGGCGAGGATCGTGGCCTTGGAGGCGTTGCTCCAGAGCTGGTCGATGACGCTCGTGGTCCGGTAGCGCGTCATGTCGATCTCAAGACCCCACCAGTGCCAGTGATGAGCGTTGTAGTTGCGGTAGCTGGCACCCGTGACGTCCAGTTCCGTGATCGGGTTCTGCGCGGAGTAGTCGTACGCGTTCGCGCTTCCGCCGAAGACGGGGTCGGTCTGGCCGAACCGGCCGGTCGCCGGGTTGTAGACCCGGACGCCCATGAGCATCTGACCACCGGGCGCGGCGGCGGACCGCTGGTACCCGCCGAGCCAGCCGTAGGTGCCCGGGTCGCTGCCGTCGGTCGTGCCGCCGAACTCCAGGTACGTGAAGGTGGCGGTGACCGTGTCGGCGACGGGATCGGCGGTTGCCATCACGTCACCGTGCAGGTTCACCAGCTGCAGGGTGGTGCCGGCCGCGGTGACCTCGGCGGCGAGTCCCGCGGGGCTGTCGATGTTCCGGGTCCAGCCACCGAGGGAGTCGGAGACCCACGTGGGACTGTCGGAGCCGTCGGAGTAGTGGTTGGTGACAGTCACTCCGGTGCCGCTGTCGGTGTAGCCGGCAGCACGCGATCCTTGCGGGTCGAGCTGCCAGTTGAACGTCGAGGAGCCCTGGGTCTGGCTGGCCACCATGCCGTTGGCGTAGTAGGCCGCCGCGAGGTCACCGGCTCCGCCGGCGTCGGCGGAGGGAGTGGTGGTGACGTCCCCCGGCGTGTCGTAGGTGTAGCCGGCGTCGGTGAGCCGGTCCGCCGCGTCGTAGCTGTGGTTGACGGTGGTCGCGGAGCCGGTCTGGCAGCTGCCGTCCGCACTGGGCGCCGCGGTGCTCGCGGAGATCCGGTTGGAGTCCACGTCGTAGCCGTATGTGCGGGTGGTGCACTGGGCGGACTGGACGTCGGCGGCGGAGACCAACCGGTCGGCCGCGTCGTAGGTGTAGGACTGGCTGCTGTTCAGCACCTCCCGGTTCGTCCAGTCCCCGTGCGCGTTGACCTCGATGCTGTCGGTGAGCGGTCCGCTCCAGGCGGGGTTGGTGTAGCTGAGGTCGGTCGCGGTGCCGGTGGAATCGTGGGTGTACGTGCCCACGGTGCCGCCGGGGTAGGTCTCGGTGGCCAGCTTGCCGTCGGCGTCGTAGGCGGCGGTGAACGTGCCGGCCTGCGAGTCCGACTCGCCGGTCATGTCGCCGCTGTGGTCGTTGCCTCCGTTGTAGGTGAGGGTCGTGGTGCCCTTGCTGTCGTTCCGGCTGATACGCCGGCCGGCCAGGTCATAGGTGAAGCTGGTGACGTTGCCGGCCGCGTCGGTGTAGCTGGTGATCTGGCCGAAGTCGTCGTACGCGGTCTTCAGGTGCGCCGTCGCGTTGCCGGAGGAGTCGACGCTCTGGGTGTCGGTGGGCAGGCCGGTCGCCGTGTCGTAGACGTTCTTGCCGGCGGGCACCGCGGCGCCCATGCCGCTGCCGCTGGTGGTGAGGGAGCTGCCGGTGGCCCGGCCCGCGGCGTCGTAGGTGGACGTCAGGGTACGGGTGGCGGTGCCGGCGTCGGCGGCGGTGAACGTCTCGGTCTTGGTCAGCTCCTCCAGGTAGGTGTTGTAGGTGTACTTGACCACCGGCAGGGTCGCCAGACCGGCGGTGCCTGGCTGGGCGGCAGGCTGCGTCTTGCAGACCAGATCGGCCCAGGCCGGCTGGTTGCCGCAGGACGCGTCGGCGCTGTTGGCGCCGGCCGTGTAGTAGACGGTGCGGGTGGTACCGGCCTTCGTGCCGCCGGTGTCGCTGGGCAGCCGGGACTCGGTCAGCAGCGGCTGTCCGCCGTACAGGTTGGCGTTCTGGTTGTAGACCACCGACTTGTCGAGGGCGAGGTGCCCGGTCCCGGGGTCGGTGACGATCTGCAGCGGAGTGTGCAGGGTCCAGCCGCTGGTGTCGGTGCCCCTGCTGTACAGGTTCTGCGTGGTGCGGGCCTCGACGTCCGAGTCACCCGGGACGGCGCTGCCGATGCTGGCGGTCACCGTCTCGGTGGTGACCAGGCCGTAGGGCTGGCCGTCGGCGTCCACGTTCCCGTTGGGCGCGCCCTCGTCGTACACGTAGTGCGAGTGGGTGCGGACCGTCTGCAGACTGCCCGCGGCCATCGCCTCGTGGGCGGGGCCGTAGCTGTCCAGCAGTCGGGTGCCGTCGGCCGAGTACAGGTCCCGGCTGTCCACCTGGCCGGCGGTGGTCACCGGGTCGCTGTCGGCGAGCGCGGTGGCCCGGTTGGCGGCGGTCAGGTCACGCACCTCGTTGCCGTACTGGTCGTACTCGGTGGTGGTGATGTTCCAGCCGTTGTTGTAGACCGCGCTGTTCACCTCACGCCCGTTGGCGTCGTAGTAGAGGACGCGGGCGTACGTCCAGTCGGACGGCGGGGTGCCGCTCGGCGCGTGGTCCGGCGGGAAGATCGCCACTGCGGAGACCGGGTTGTCCTGCTGGCCCCAGGTCGCGGTGGTGGCCGCGTTCATGTTCGCCGGGCCGCCGGCCGCGGTGGTCAGAGGCACGCTGTAGACCACGGCGGTCTTGGCGGTGCCGCCGCCGTGCGCCTGGTCGTGGGTGCGGGTGACCGAGAGCAGCTTGCCGTAGTCCGGGCTGCCGGCCGTGCTGTTGTAGGCCAGGTTCCACGGCGCGAGCGTGCCGGGGGTGGACTGGGCGGGGCTGATCGAGGTGAGGCGTCCGAAGTCGGCGTCGCCGCTGGTCTCGTCGTAGGTGTAGGTGCTCTTCAGCGCGGGGCTGATGCGCGGGTCCCACTCCGCGGTGAGCCGGCCGGAGGCGTCGTAGGTGTACTGGGCGACGGCGGTCCGGGTGAGCGTCGTGCCGTCGGAGGTGACGAAGTTGATCTGGGAGACGTTCTTCGTCGTGTTGTCGTAGACGAGCTCGAGGGCACGGCAGCCCGCGTCCCAGGTGCTCGCCGACGGCGGGTTGGGGCAGGCCGTGGTGCTGGGGGTGCCGGCGGACGCGTTGGCGTCCGGGGCGACCACCAGGATCGGCTTGCCGTAGGCCGCGTCGGTGGACGTGGCGTCGTACACGTAGCCGGTGGCCCTGGCGCCCGCGGGCGGGGTCACCGTGGAGGGCAGGTACTGACCGGTCGCGCCGCCCGCCGGAGCGGTGAACGCCACCTGGTTGCCCTTGGCGTCGGTGAGGGTGAAGGTGCCGCTCTTCTTGGTCAGGTTCAGGCCCGCGGTGACGGCCGGACCCTGCGGGGTGTACGACGTCACCCCGCCGGCGTCGGTGCTGCCGGTGGCGAAGGTCAGCTTGGAGCCGTCCGCGTCGGCCAGCACCGTGTACGTGGTGGCGTCGGTGAGCGACGACCAGGACGCGCCGGTTCCCTGGACGGGCAGGCTGGTGGTCCAGCCCGGGCCGAAGATCGACGGTGCTGCCGGGTTCAGGGAGTTGAAGGTGCGGGTGGCCGCGAGGCCGCTGCCGAAGGCGGCGATCGACACGTCCGTGGCGCTCACGGACGCGTTGCCCGACTGGAGGCCCACCGTGACCGGTCCGGCCTGGGTGGTGCCGAAGTCGACACCGGTGCCGACCCGGTCGAGCGTGACGTTGACCGCAGGCGTGGTGATCGGGTTGTTGCCGGAGGAGTCCGTGAACACCGCCTGGATCTGCAGCAGGCCGTCATTGGCGACCGTGTGCGTGACGCTCCAGGTCAGCGCCGGGGACTGGACGCCGCCGGTGACCGTGTTCACCGCGGTGGGCCAGGTGACGGCCGATCCGCCGTTCGTGACGTCCCCGGTCGGAATGGTCGTGAAGGAACCGCTCGTGCCCTTGCGGTACTGGAAGGTGACCTTTGCCGAGCCCGGCGGAGCGTTGGACTGCAGGGTGAAGGTGGTGGACGTGGTGTCCTGGTCCCTCGGGGAGGTCATGCCCGCGGTGCCGACACCGAAGGAGAACGCGGTGACGGTGGACTGGTTGTAGGAGTCGTCGAAGGACTTGGCGTACAGCGTGTGCCAGCCGTTGGCCGGGTTGACCGTGACCGTGAGCGGGTCGCCGCCGGTGCCGTCGGGGTCGGCCACCTTGGTGGTGGGGTTGGCGTTGTCCAGCGCCCAGTAGTAGCCGGCGCCGTCGGTGGACGTGGTGTCCACGGTGCAGACTTCCGAGCCGGTGTGCGCGGACCATGCGCCGGACGTGTAGTCAGGGCAGCTGATGGTCGGTGCGGACGGCGGGGTGATGTTGAAGCCGAACTTGTTGTAGCCGGACCACGCGGACGTGTCGGTGCCGTCGGAGGCCTGGACCCGCCACTGGATGTGCGGCCGGGTCGAGCCGATCACCGTGGACGGCATGGTCACCGAGCCGGACGTGCCCGAGGCCACCGTCTTGGTCCCGGTCCACATCACTCCGGTGCCCTCGGAAGGGTAGGCCGGGTCGTGGGAGACCTCGAAGGTGAGGGTGACGTTTCCGCCGTCGGCGTCGGTGGACTTCGCCGTGAACGTGGGCGTCGCGGACGTCGACTTGACGGTGCCGACGGTGGTGGTCACCAGGGGCGAGGCGGACAGGGCCGTCGGGGTGCTCGGGGTGGAGTTGTAGGTGACCGTCAGGTGCGGCTCGGCCGAGTTGTCACCGGAGACGTAGTTCGCGGAGCGGAAGCGCCGCCAGGTCAGGGAGTCCGTCTCGGAGGCGCCACGAACCTGGAACCCGTAGTTGGTCGAGGCGCCGGACGTCCAGGACTTGACGATGTTGTCGACGTCCCAGTGCATGTTGCCCGCGGGGCACGACGAGTCGTAGCCCAGGGCAGCGGTGTTGGTGATGGCGTCGGTGGTCGTCGTGGTGGGCTGGGCGCCCCATGTGATGCTGGAGGAGTCCCAGTTCGACGTGATGCGGCGCACCTGCACACCCGCGCCGGTGGTGGCGCAGGTGGATGAGTAGTACGAGTAGAGCTGCAGGTCCGTGTCGAGGATGTGCTTGCCCGCGAACTTGGACACGTCGAACTTCAGGTACGAGCGGGCGACGTCCGAACCGCCGTCGTAGGTACCGGCCTTCAGTTCGGGCGAGGAGATCTGGGAGTCCGGGTAGTCCGGGTTCTGCACCCAGGTGTCCGTCGTCACCGCGAGTGTGGTGGCCGGGTCGACGATGACCGGATAGGTCAGATCCTTGGTGGCGAAGAACGACGCGGCCGGGGACAGCTCCAGTGAGCTGTCACCCGCCTTCTTGCCGGCCTTCACCTGGGTGGGGATGGTGGCCTCGTGCTTGGGTTCGCCCGAGCGCCGGTCGACGGAGGAGTCCCACATCGCCGGTGCGGGCGCGGAGGCGACCAGCTTGCCGGCCTTGTTCTTCAACCGCAGGTGACCCGACGTGTCCTGGGACAGTTCCATCCCGGAGGTGCGGGTGGGCAGCGCGAACTTCAGCGGCTGGGTGGGGGCCTGTCGGATCACCAGCACATGGGAGAAACCGGTCGGCAGGGCCGTCACCCTGAGGTCCACGCCCGGCTGGACGTTCTCGTACGTCGCGGTGTTCCCGGCCACCTTCGGCTTCGGCAGCTTGCCGGGCCAGGAGACCCCGTACGAGCGCCCCGCGTCCTCGATCGAGGCGAACGAGTCCGTGCCACCGTCGGATATGCGCAGGTCGGCCTCGGCCCACTTCGGGTGCCAGGCACCCTTGGCGTCCTGCACGAGCGTCGTGTCGATCGGGTGCCAGGCGCCCTTGGCATCCTTGACCCGCACCGGACCCGGGTACTGGCTCGACGTCCACGACCCGTCGGGGTTGGCGAACGTCTGCGAGGTCTCCGTCCGCTCGGACATCACCTCCACCCGGGTGTGCTGCTTGCGGGCCGCCATCATGGCCGACAGAGCGTCAGGTCGCTCTGTCACCGACTGCGCCGGAGCCTTGCTCTTCTCGGACGCGGCCTGGGCCGGCGACGCCACGGCCGTACCCAGCATGCTGGACAGCAACGCGGTGGTTGCCACCGTCGCCGCCCATCTCTGTATGCGGGAGTTGATCAACCCGCCTGCGAATTCACGTGCGAACACGCTTGTACCCCTCTGACCAGCGCGTGAGCTGTGCACTGATGGGCACATTCCAAGATCACGTCTGGGCGCAGGGGAGCATGGCACGTTGCCTGCGCGGCCGACTCGCCGCGCGTTCACGGAGTCAAGGGTTCAAGCCTCACTCACTCAAACCGGGGTCAAATTCCGCCCTCCGGTGGCTGCAATCGACTTGGCCAAGCTGTCCGTTTTGTTACTCCACACCCCAATGCGCACGCGCACACCGATCCTGGCCAACCTGAAAGCCGTGTGATGATATTGCTTGATTTTGAAGGAATACCGACGCAATCCGATACCAGTGGAAGAAACCGCTCCGGTTGTCGCGGGCGGCCATGACGGCCGGCCGGGTCCACGGAGCCGGTCGTGGCGCGCCCGCCGCCTCAGGAGGAGAAGTACGTGCCCCGGCCGGCACCCTGCCGGACTGCCGGGAACCCTCCACCCGACCGCGGGCAAGGTGGCCCGCCGTACCACGTGCGGGATGCCCGGCCGTGTCCGTCAGGTGCCGGTCGTGTCCATGAGACCGAGAAGTGCGCGCATCCGGGTGTACTTCTCGGTCAGCCGGGTGCGGGTCGCCGCGTCGAGGACGGCCAGGCGGGCCGGGTCCGCGTTGTGCGCCAGGTCCGCCTCCTTCACCAGCAGTGCGCCCGGGGTGGCGAGGATGCGTGCCGCGTACGCCTCCGGCGCCTCCCCCGCCCGCTTGGTGACGGCCAGGACGATGGCCTTCGTACGGTCGCTCAGCGCGGCCTCGCGCAGCCAGGCCTCGGTGAGGACGTCGTCCTCGACGGCGTCGTGCAGCCAGGCCGCCGCGATCTGGTCCGCGTCGCCGCCCCGGGACCGTACGCCCTCCGCGACCGCCCTCAGGTGTTCGGCGTAGGGGCGGCCCGCCTTGTCGGTCTGGCCCTCGTGGGCGGTGCGGGCGAGGGTCTCGACCTCGGTCGGGGTGAGCATGCGGCTGCCTCCGTCGGGCTCAGTGGACCGGCATCGCCTGGGCCGTGGGGCCCTCGCGGCAGATCAGCAGCAGGGCCCGGTCGTCGTTGACGTCCTTGGCGACCGCTTCGATCAGGTGCCAGGCGGCGCCCTGGAAGCCGCCGGCGACATAGCGGTCGGCCTCGCCGGTGAGGCGGTCGATGCCCTCGACGATGTCGCGGTCGGAGGTCTCCACCAGGCCGTCGGTGAAGAGCATCAGCACGTCGCCGGCGCGCAGGGAGCCCTTGACCGGGTCGAACTGCGCGCCCTCGTACACCCCGAGGAGCGGGCCCTCCGCGGCCTTCTCCTCCCAGCGGCCGCTGCCCGCGCTGAGCTGGAGGCCCGGCGGGTGCCCGGCGGAGTACAGCTCGTAGTCGCCGGAGTCCAGGTCGAGGACGAGGTGGATGGAGGTCGCGAAGCCCTCTTCCCAGTCCTGGCGGAGGAGATAGCCGTTGGCGGCGGGCAGGAAGGCGTGCGGGGGGAGGCTGCCGAGCAGGCCGCCGAAGGCGCCCGACAGCAGCAGGGCGCGGGAGCCGGCGTCCATGCCCTTGCCGGAGACGTCCGTGAGGACGACCTCCAGGGTGCGGCCGCCGTTCGTCCGGGCCGCGACGACGAAGTCGCCGGAGAACGACTGACCCCCGGCGGGCCGCAGCGCCATCTCGCGGTGCCAGCCCTGCGGCAGCTTCGGCAGCTTGCTCTGCACGCGGATGCGTTCGCGCAGGTCGAAGAGCATGGTGCCGCCGCGCCGCCAGGGCACGCCGACCCGGCTGCGGAACTGGGCGATGAGCAGGCCGAAGAAGCCGCACGCGGCGACCACCAGGACCACGCCCGGGGTGACCCGCGACGGGCCTTCGGTGTACGGGCCGAGCTGCACCGACTCCACGATGAGCGCCGTGGCCGCCGCCGCGTACAGACCGAGCAGGCTCGCCGGGCGCAGCAGCAGACCGCCGGCGACGATCGGCAGGACCAGGGCGGCCGGTGAGCACCACACCGAGTTGGCGAGGGTGGTGGCCGCGATGAGCGGGACGGTGAGCAGCAGGCCGGCCAGCGCGATCCAGTCCGAACCGTCGCCGCGGAAGTAGTCCACGGCGCTTTTGCGCACGCCGGTGCGGACCCGGTGCATCAGATGCTTCAACCGGGCCGTGAACGTCTCGGCTTCCGAGCGCCGCTGTCGTCCTGCTGCCATTAGTTCGGGACCCTATCCATCCAACCCACCGCTTGGCACGGGAGGTCCCACTTGTCCCCCGTCCGAGGCTCGACTTCACAGTGAACGGCACGGAAAGCGCTCGCGCCGTACAGAGGGAGAAATTCCCTGGCTCGTCCCGCATTGGGCTGCTAGGCATGGATCCATGACGACTGAGGCGACGGGCCGCGAGGGTTCACCGGCGGCCGATCTGCGGGTGCTGCGGCCGGAGGACTGGGATCAGTGGTACGACACCCTGCTACGCGCCTTCGGCGGGGTCGGCGAGTCGGAGGAGGAACGTGCGCTGTGGAGGCGGCTCACCCCGTGCGAGCGTTCCCTCGGGGCGTGGGACAGGGGCGAGTTGGTGGGGACGGCCGGGGCGTTCGACTTCCGGTTGACGGTGCCCGGCGGGGCCTCGGTGCCGGCCGCCGGCGTGACGATGGTCGGCGTGGTCGCGACGCATCGGCGACGCGGAGTGCTGACGTCCATGATGCGGCGGCAGTTGGACGACGTACGGGAGCGGGGTGAGCCGCTGGCGGTGCTCACCGCCTCCGAGGCCGCGATCTACGGGCGGTTCGGGTACGGGGCGGCGACCTTCGGACTGACCGCCGAGATCGACACCAGCCGGGTGCGGCTGTCCGTCCCGGCCGGCACGGACGACGTACGTCTGCGGTACGCCCCACCCGTCGACGTCCTCGACCTGTGCGAGGCGTTGTACGCGCGGAAGGTGCCCCTGCGGGCCGGGATGCTGGCGCGGCGGCCCGGGTGGGAGGGGCTGGGGGTGCTCGACCCGGAGGGTGATCGGGGCGGGGCTTCGGCGCTGCAGTGCGTGATCGCCGAGCGCGACGGGGAAGTTGTCGGGTATGTGCGGTTCCGGGTGCGTCCGGAGTGGACGGACACCGGGCACAACGGGCAGGTGGAGTTGCAGGATCTCGTCGCGGTGGATCCGGTGTCGGAGGCCGCGCTGTGGCGGTTCCTGTTCGGGATCGACCTCACCACCTCGCTGAAGGTGCGGGGGCGGCCGCTCGACGAGGCATGGCAGTACCTCGTCTCCGACGTACGACGGTGCCTGCTGCGGGTGCGGGACGGGTTGTACGTGCGGCTGGTGGACGTCGGGGCCGCGCTGGAGGCGCGGACCTATCAGGTGCCGGTGGATGTGGTGTTGGAGGTGGAGGACGCCTTCTGCCCCTGGAACTCGGGGCGTTGGCGGTTGACCGGGGACGCGAAGGGGGCGAGTTGTGCACGCACGGAGGACGCGGCCGACCTTGCCCTGTCCGTACGGGAGTTGGGGGCGGCGTACCTCGGGGGTGTGAGCCTTGCCTCGTTGGCGGCGGCCGGGCGGGTGCGGGAGCTGCGGCAGGGGGCGTTGGGGGAGGCCTCGGTGGGGTTCGGCAGCACGCCGGCTCCCTGGCTGCCGCACGGGTTCTAGACCGGCCCGCCGGACCGGATCGGCGTCAGGTCCGCTGGCAGGTGGGGCACCAGAAGAGGTTGCGGGCGGCGAGGTCGGCGGTGCGGATCTCGTCGCCGCAGAGGTGGCAGGGCTGGTGGGCGCGGCGGTAGACGTAGACCTCGCCGCCGTGGTCGTCGACGCGGGGTGGACGGCCCATCGCCTCCGGGGTGTGTTCCGGGCGGACGGTGTCGATGCGGTTGGTGCGGACGCCCTCGCGCATGAGGGTGACCAGGTCCGACCAGATCTCCTTCCACTCGGCCGGGGTGATGTCCCGGCCCGCGCGGTACGGGTCGATGCCGTGACGGAAGAGGACCTCCGCGCGGTAGACGTTGCCGACGCCGGCGATGACCTTCTGGTCCATGAGGAGGGCGGCGATCGTCGTACGGCTGCGGGAGATGCGGTGGTAGGCGGTGTCCGGGTCGGCGTCCGCGCGCAGGGGGTCGGGGCCGAGGCGGTTGTGTATCGCCTGCTTCTCGGGGTCCGTGATCAGGGCGCAGGTGGTGGGACCGCGGAGGTCCACGTAGGCGGTGGGGCCCGCGAGGCGGAGGCGGACGGTGTCGGTGGGCGGGGGTGCGGGGGCGTCGCCGAAGGTGACCTTGCCGAAGAGGCCGAGGTGGATGTGGACCCAGGTGTCGTTGCCGAAGCCCAGGAAGAGGTGTTTGCCGTGGGCCTCGGTGTGGGTGAGGGGGGTGCCGGTGAGGAGGGCCGCGGCGTCGGAGAACTTGCCCTGGGGGCTGGTCACGTGCGGGGCCCGGCCGGTGAAGCGGGCGGCGTAGTCCTGGGCCAGGCGGTGAATGGTGTGACCTTCTGGCACGGGTGCCCTTTCCTCAACGGTTCTTCGTCCACCCACCCGACTCGCTCGGCCAAGAGGTGGACCTCACCCTGGGGGTCCGCCCCGGACCCCGGCAGGGGCTTCGCCGCCTGCGCCCCCGGGGTGCTCTTCACTCGCAGCCCCACCCGGTTGGGTGAGCGGGAGAGCGTCGCTCCCCGGGGCTCCGCCCCAGACCCCCGCTGGAGCTTCGCCCGGCGCCCCCGGAGGCGTCCTCAGCGGCTGCCCCCTCGGCGGCGCCGAGCCGCGCCCGAGCGCCGCCGAGGGAACCCCGGTCGGTGGTCGCCTACTGCTGCGGGTGGTGGGCCGGGATCGGCGGGAGCTGGCCCGTCGCCTGGTAGGTGGTGAGCATGTCGATGCGGCGGATGTGGCGTTCGTCGCCCGAGAAGGGGGTGTTGAGGAAGGTCTCGACGAACTTCGTCGCCTCCTCCTGGGTGTGCATGCGGGCGCCCACGGCGACGACGTTGGCGTTGTTGTGCTGGCGGCCCAGGGAGGCCGTCTCCTCGCTCCAGGCGAGGGCGGCTCGGACGCCCTTGACCTTGTTCGCGGCGATCTGCTCGCCGTTGCCGGAGCCGCCGATCACGATGCCGAGGGAGTCGGGGTCCGCGGCCGTCTTCTCGGCGGCGCGGAGGCAGAAGGGCGGGTAGTCGTCCTGGGCGTCGTAGATGTGCGGGCCGCAGTCGACCGGGTCGTGACCCGCCGCCTTCAGCCATTCGACGAGGTGGTTCTTGAGTTCGAAGCCGGCATGGTCCGAGCCGAGATACACGCGCATGGGATGAGTGTGACACGCGTGTCGCCGGGTAGCAGCGCCGGGTGGTGTGCCCGAAAAGTGTGAGCCTCACTACAGAACCTCAGGAAAAGCTCAAGTAACGATCCGGAATCAAAGGTTTCCGAATTAATACACCTCGGATTCACTGGACCGGCTCGTACACCACCCCGGTAGAGCCCGTACACCGCTCGTACGGGAGACACCCCACGCGGCGCAAAGGAAATCCGTCCCATGACTTCGCAGCCGACTCTGACAAAGGCCGACGGCGGCCCGGGAGGCCCCGGAGAACCCGGTTCCGGCCTCCAGGCAGGTCTCAAGAACCGACACCTCTCGATGATCGCCATCGGCGGCGTCATCGGGGCGGGCCTGTTCGTCGGATCCAGTTCCGGTATCGCCACCGCCGGCCCCGGCATCCTTCTCTCCTACGCCCTCGTCGGCACGCTCGTGGTGCTGGTGATGCGGATGCTGGGTGAGATGTCCGCCGCCAACCCGACCTCCGGTTCGTTCTCCGCACACGCCGACCGCGCGCTCGGGCCCTGGGCCGGGTTCACCATCGGCTGGCTGTACTGGTTCTTCTGGGGCGTCGTCCTGGCCGTCGAGGCGACCGCCGGTGCCGCGATCCTCGAGTCGTGGATACCCGCCGTTCCGCAGTGGGGGTGGGCGCTGATCGTGATGGTGGTGCTGACCGCCACCAACCTCGTCTCCGTCGGCTCCTACGGCGAGTTCGAGTTCTGGTTCGCCGGCATCAAGGTCCTCGCCATCGGTGCGTTCATCGTCATCGGCGGGCTCGCCGTGTTCGGCGTGCTGCCCGGGGCCGACAGCGACAAGGCCGGCATCGGGAACCTCGTCGACCACGGCGGGTTCCTGCCCCACGGTCCCGGCGCCATCCTCACCGGTGTGCTGCTCGTCGTCTTCTCCTTCATGGGAAGTGAGATCGCGACCCTGGCCGCCGGTGAGTCCGAGAACCCGCAGCGGGCCGTGACCAAGTCGACCAACAGCATCATCTGGCGTGTCGCCGTGTTCTACCTGGGGTCGATCTTCGTCGTCGTCGCCCTGCTGCCGTGGAACGACCCCTCCATCAAGGAGAAGGGCTCCTACGTCGCCGCCCTCGACTCCCTCGGCATCGCGCACGCCGGTCAGATCATGAACTTCATCGTGCTGACCTCCGTGCTGTCCTGCCTCAACTCCGGCCTCTACACCGCCTCCCGCATGGCCTTCTCGCTCGGTGAGCGCGGTGACGCGCCGAAGGCGTTCGCCCGGACGACCTCCCGGGGCGTGCCGCTGGCGGCCATCGCCGCCTCCGTGGCGTTCGGGTTCGTCGCCGTCTTCTTCAACTACAAGTACCCGGACTCCGTCTTCCTCTTCCTGGTCAACTCCAGCGGTGCCGTCGCCCTGTTCGTCTGGCTCGTCATCTGCTTCTCGCAGCTGCGGATGCGCAAGATCATCCAGGCCGAGGCGCCGGAGAAGCTCGTCGTGCGGATGTGGCTGTACCCCTACCTGACCTGGGCGACCGCCGCGCTGATCGTCTTCGTCCTCGGTTACATGCTCACCGACACCGAGCACGAAGGACGCGAGACCGTGCTGCTGTCGCTTCTCGTCGCCGCCGTCGTCCTCGCCATCGCCTTCGTGAAGGACAAGGTCATGGTCAAGGACGGGGAGCCCGCTCCGGAGGACGCCGTCAAGTAGGAGTCCTCGCGTAGTCGTCCTGTCGTCCCGCGGGACGCGTTCGGCGGAGGGGCCTGCGTCTGCGGGCCCCTTTGCCGTGCCCGCGGGGCGGACGTGCCGTGTGGGTGTGGTTGTCGTCACAGCACCGTGAAGCTGTCCTTCACCTGCTCGTACGTCCGCACTGCCTTCTTCTCCACCTCCGGCCGGTACCAGATGTTGATCTGGTACGACTTTCCGCTCTCGTTGAAGCCCAGGAGCCGGGCGTGCCACGGGATGCCCTGGAGGGTGAAGGTGTACTCCCAGACGACCGCCGGATCGCCCCGGAACGTCGTCTCCTCCAGGCGGATCTTGCGGTAGTCCCGGCCCCGGTGCGCGTTCTGTTCGGAGGTCTCCCAGGTGGCCAACAGGTCGCCCCGGGCCAGGGAGGACTTGGCCACGAGTTCCTGCCTGCCGTCGGGGGACGTGTAGTGCACCTCCGCGCCCGTCTTCACGTCCCGCCGCCAGCCCTTCGGCGTCGCCCACGCGTATCCGCCGGCCTCCTGGTGCGCGCCCGGCGGCAGGCTCGGCGGCCTGAACGTGCCCTCGACGGTGGGGCTGGGGGTCGGGGTGGGGAGCGCGCTGCCCGGGTCCGGGGTCGACGCGGTGATCGAGGACGGGTGGGGTGAGGCGCCCGCCCGGTTTTCGTCACCGCCGGATCCTGGGGACGACGCCAGCACGATCGCCACGGCTGTGGCCACGCCCACGACTCCCCCGGCGGCCGTCAGGATCGTACGGCGGCGGTGCGCGGTGGGCCGGGGGGCGGGTGCGGGCGGGGTCGGTGCGGGCGGGGTCGGCCTGCGTTCGGTCGGTGCCTGGGCTCGGGTGAGGGAGACGCCCTTCCCCGCCGGTGGCCGGGGTTCCGGCCGGCGCGGGTCCCGTGGCCCGTGCGTCCTGGGCGCGTTCAGCAAGGTCCGCGTCGGTGGCTCCCCGGAGCGCGGCTCCTCTGCTTCCGGCCCCTCCGGCTCAGCTTCCTCCCCTCCTGCTGGACCTGGCCCTGACCCTGGCCCTGCCGTCACCGGCGTCGGCGGCGGTGGCGATGGCGGTGGCGGTGGCGGCGATGGCGTCGGCGGTGGCGGTGGCGGTGGGAAAGCCACCGGGTGCAGCGCCTGCTCCAGATCGCTCAGGCCTGCGCGGACCGTCGGCTCCTTCTCCAGGAGGGCGGCGAGGATGTCGCGCAACGGGCCTGCGGCGGGCGGGAGTTCGGGTTCCTCGTAGAGGACCGCGTGCAGGGTCGCCAGGGTCGTGTCGCGGGAGAAGGGTGAGTGGCCGGCCAGGGCGGCGCAGAGGGTGGCCCCCAGGGACCAGACGTCGGAGGGCGGGCCCTGGGGGCGGCCGGAGATGCGCTCGGGGGCCATGTAGTCGGGGGATCCGACCAGCATGCCGACCATGGTGAGGGCCTTCGCGTCCTGGATCGCGGCGATGCCGAAGTCGGTGAGGACGACGCGTTCGCCGCCGTTCTCCACCAGGACGTTGCCCGGTTTGATGTCGCGGTGCAGGACGCCTCGCGCGTGCACCTGGTGCAGGGCCGTGACCAGGCCGAGGCCGATGCGGGCCGTCTCGCGCGGGTCGAGGGGGCCCTCCTCGGCCATGATCCGCTCCAGGGAGCGTCCGGCGACCAACTCCATGACGATCCACAGGCGTTCGCCCTCGTCCACGACGTCGTAGACGCGGACGACGTTGGTGTGGTCGATGCGGGCGGTGGCCCTGGCCTCGCGCAGGGTGCGTTCGCGGCGGGTGCGGGCGTCCTCCGCGTCGAGGCCGTCGATGCGCATTTCCTTGACGGCGACCTGCCGGTCGAGCGTCTCGTCGGCGGCTCGCCACACCCGCCCCATTCCCCCCTGACCGATACTCTCGACCAGCCGATACCGGCCGGCCACCAGGAGACCTGGCACACCACCGGTCCTCGTGCCTCCGGGAGTCACCGGAGAACCAGAGTCTCCCGCAGCCCCCGGAAATCCCCGAACTCCCGGAATTCCCGGAGTACTCGCACCTCCCGGTGCACTCGCGTCTCCCGGAGTTCCCGCGTTCCCCGAATCCCTCGCATTTCCCGGCAATCCTCCGCACCCCCTCCATTGCCCGTTCCCCGAAACACAATGGTCACACTTACCGCCGTACCAGCATAGTGCGGAGGAATTTTGTGGTACCTCTTCAAGTACTGCGAATTCAGGCGCAGCCAAGGGGGGCGAACATGAGTTCTCGTCGCATGACGGCGATCGCGGGATCGCTGGTCGCGGCATCTTTCTCGGCGGTGGTGGTCCTTGCCGTCCCTGCCGTCGCAGGCGACCCGGGGCCCGGTAGCGGTAAGGGGGGAAAGCCCGTCGACAAGGCGCCCGCGGGCGTGAAGCTGAGCACGCTGCTGCCCGAGAGGATCTCGGTCGACAACGGCTCCGAGGAAACGGCGATCACCGCCACGGTGAAGAATGACGGAACCAAGGAAAGCGGCGCGATCAGGCTTTTGGTCGTCGGTTTCGACGGGCTGACGGTCAAGAACGTCAAGGGGTGTTCACAGATCGCGGAGAAGGATCTCCCCGAGGGGTCGAACAGCGGTTTCTCCTGCGCCGTCGACAATCTGGCGGCCGGCGCGTCGAAGTCGTACGCCGTCGACGCGACCTTCGATCTGGGCAGGACCGGGAAGATCTGTCTGCCCGTCCAGACCACGGACGGGTCGAAGACGTTCTGGCAGCAGGGTCCGGTGCCGTTCGGTACGACGAATCCGTCGCCGAACGCCCCCGCCACTCCGCTGCTGCTCGGCACCGACAACACGCCCGTGGGACCCGGCGGTGACGAGCTGCCCAGGACCGGGCTCGGGCGGGACGTCCTGCCGCTGGGTGCGGCCGGGGCGGCGCTGCTCGCGGCGGGCGCGGCCGGGCTGTGGTGGTCGCGGCGGCGGCCGGAGCAGCGGCAGGGCTGAGCCCCTGGAGAGCGGCTCGCGGGGGGGCCGGGCGGGGGGCCCCCCCCCCCCCCCCCCCCCCCCCCCCCGGCCCCCCCCCCCCCCCCCGCAGCCGGAGGTCGGCCACCGCCGAGTCGCGCCACGACCCGGCGAGCCTCTTCCGCAGGGCCGAAGGATCAGCGGTCGGCGAACTTCCAGGCGGTGGGCAGCAGGCCCATCGCCAGGGCCGCCTTGAGGGCGTCGCCGATCAGGAACGGAGTGAGGCCGGCCGCGATCGCGGCGGAGGCGGAGAGGTCGGCGGCGTAGGCCAGGTAGGGGACGCCGACGGCGTAGATGATCGCCTCGCCCACCAGCATCGTGCCGGCCATGCGCCACACGCTGCGGTCCGCGCCGCGGCGGGCCAGGGCGCCGACCACCGTGGAGGCGAGGATCATGCCGAGGATGTAGCCGAAGGAGACGGCGGTCGCGCCGGAGGTGCCGCTCGCGAACCACGGGACGCCCGCGACGCCGGCCAGGGCGTAGACGGCGAGGGCGAGGAAGCCGCGCTGGGCGCCCAGGGTCGTGCCGACGAGCAGCGCGGCGAAGGTCTGGCCGGTCACCGGCACCGGGGAGCCGGGGATCGGCACCGCGATCTGGGCGGCGAGGCCGGTGAGCGCGGCACCGCCCAGCACGAGCGCGACGTCCCGGACACGGGAGGCGGGCAGAAGGTCGGCGAGGACCTGTCCGGGGCGGGCGGGGGCGGCGGCGGTGCTCATGGGGACTCCACGCGGGGTCGGGGCGGTTCGGGACACCGTGACGCTATCCCAGGGGGCACGGGCCGATCACCGTCAGTGGTCGACAAACGGTCGAACGGGCGCTTGGTGGGCTCCGGACAAAGAAGCCTGGTTACACGCGGTACGGCGTGACCCTGGTCACTGAGGTGACGTGGTTCCGGCTACGTGGGTGGGGTGGCGGGCGTCTGTAGGGTTTCGCCAATCGGGGGGTGTCGGCGACCGGGTCGTGGGCCGGGGCCGTCTCGCCCGTCGGTCGCCGTCTGGGCAGCGGTGGGCCGTTTTGCTAGCTTCGAGCCATGGTTGCCCAGGCCCGGAACTTCTCGTCGCGTCGCCACGTCGACCTGCGACGCGTGGGCGCGGCCGCCTGTCGCCGTCCGGTGTGAGGCGGCCGGAGTCGATCCGTGGCGCCTCGTCAGCAGCAGGCGCAGTGTCGGACCGGCCCTCAGGAAGTTCTTCATGCCCCGTACCGCGGCACCTCCCCGTCTCCCCGCCGTCCCCTCTTCCGGCGACCCCTCTTCCGGTGCCCCCTCCCCCGTCCCCCGGATCGCGGACAGCGACCGGCGGCGAACCAGCGCCAGCGTGATCCTGCGGTCCGTGCTGGAGCACGGGCCGGTCGCGCGCAGCACCATCGCCCGGCTGACCGGGCTGTCCCCGGCCTCGGTCACCGACCACTGCGCCCGTCTCACCGGCCTCGGGCTGATCCGGGAGGCCGATGCGCCCCGGCGCAGCAACGGCGTGGGCCGGCCGCACGTCCCGGTGGATCTGGACGACGGGCGGTTCGTGGTGGGCGGGGTGCATGTGGCCGTGCCGTACACGACCGTCGCGCTGCTCGATCTGCGCGGGCGGGTGGTGGCGCGGCGGGAGCTGAGGCATCGGGGGACCGAGCCCTCCGCCGTGCTGGCGCGGGCCGCCGACGGGCTGGGCGCGCTGCTCGCCTCGACGCCCGGCCGCCGGGCCCTGGGGGTGGGTGTGGCCGCGGGCGGCTGGGTGGACCGTGACTCGGGGACCGTCGTCGAGCATCCGCTGCTCGGGTGGCGGGACGTGCCGGTGCGGGAGACCGTCGGCGCGGGCACCGGGCTGCCGGTCCATGTGGACGGGCACGCGCGGGCGTTGGTGAACGCGGAGCGGCTGTTCGGGCGGGCGCGCGGCAGCCGCAGTGTGCTGCACCTGTTCGTCGGCAACGTCGTCGACGCGGCCTTCGCCACCCATGACGAGGTGCACCACGGCCCGCGCTCCCAGGCGGGCAGCATCGCGCATCTGCCGTTGGCCGCGGGCACCGAGCCGTGCGACTGCGGGCGGGTCGGCTGCCTCCAGGTGGAGCTGAGCGAGCGGACGTTGTGCCGGCGGGCCCGTGCGGCCGGGGTGATCGACGGCGTCAACCCGATGCACGTGGTCACCGCGGCGGCGGACGGGAACCCGGTGGCCGTACGGCTGTTGCTGGAGCGGGCGCGGATGGTGGGGCGGGCCGCGGCGCTGCTGCTGGACGTGCTCAATCCGGAGCGTGTGGTGGTGACGGAGGTCGGGGCGATGGCCCGCGAGGACTGTCTCGCCGCCGTGCGGGAGGAGGTCGGGGCGGCGCGCGCGGCCTCGGTCTCGCCGACGAGTTTTCCCTCGGATTCCGTGCTGGCGACGGCGGGCGGAGCGGTGGCTCTGGACGTCCTCTACCGGGATCCGCTCACCGTGTCACCTCAGGTTACTTAATTCAGAAACTCGGAATGTTGACAGGAGTCGAGCGTGACCTGGAACATTTTCCTCATGAGCTGTCGCACCCTCTGTTGCTGACGCCCCGGCGCGCCGGGAGCGCGTCCTTCTTCCTGCCTTTCACGGCATGAATCCACCTGTGTGAATTCCTTTCTCCGGCCGTACCCCGGCCGGCCCCTGTCCCACCCGGAATTCCGCCTGCCTCGGCATGCCTTCGCCTGCTTTTCCGCACCTTTTCCCCTGGGGGTCCTCCCATGCCCGTTTCCCGTACGCCCGGTGTCGACCGGCGCCTCTTCCTCGCCTCCGTGCTCGGTGTCACCGCCGCTGCCGCCGGCCTGAGCGGCTGCGCCGAGAGCAGCGCGGCCACCGGGTCCAAGGGCGCCTCAGCGGCCCCGCTCGCCGACAAGGTGCCCGCCGGCACGAGCCTGAAGATCGCCTCCTTCCAGAACACCCAGCAGCTCCAGTTCAGGCTGGCGAAACTGCCCGAGCTGCCGTTCACGGTGTCGAGCTGGCTGAACATCGGCGCCGGTCCCGACGTCATCAACGCCTTCCGCGCGAAATCCCTCGACCTCGCCAACAACGCGGGCATCCCGCCCATCCAGGCGCATTTCCAGGGCTTCGACGCGAAGATCGTCGCGATCAACATCACGCGCAAGCCGAACTACCTCTTCGCCACCAAGCCCGGCAGCGACATCCGCGGTGTCGAGGACTTCAAGGGCAGGAAGCTCGCCTTCTCGCAGGGGCAGGCGCAGGGCGTCGTGCTGCTGCGGGCGCTGAAGAAGGCGGGTCTGAAGTACGACGACGTGGACCTGGTCCCGCTGACCAGCAACCAGTTCCTCACCGCCCTGCAGTCGGGCCAGGTGGACATCGCGCCGCTCGGCAACACGCAGGCGCCCGCCTATCTGGCGCAGTACGAGTCCAAGGGCGCCCGCACCATCACCACCGACGTCGTCGACCTGCTCAACCTGCTGTGGGCGCCGGTCTCCGTGCTCGACGACCGGGCCAAGGCCGCCGCGATCGCCGCGTACATCCCGCAGTGGGCCCAGGGCCAGGTGTGGCAGTACGAGAACCCGGACGTCTGGAACCGGGAGTTCTACGTCAAGACGCAGAACCTGACCCTCGCCCAGGCGCAGTCCATCACCGCCCTCGCCAACAAGCCGCTGTTCCCGCCGAGCTGGGACGAGGCGATCAAGTGGGAGCAGGAGACCGCGGATCTGCTCGCGGAGGGCGGGTTCGTGAAGAAGTTCGACGTCGGCGAGCTCTTCGACCACCGCTTCGAGGGCATCGCCGCGAAGTCCGTACCGGCCGAGTACCGGAAGTGACCGCCATGACCACGACCACCCTGAACACGGCCGCCCCCGTCGTCGTCGCCGACGAGCGGCCCCGCACCCGCCGCCGCGGGCTCGCCCCCGGCAAACGTCTGCCCGCCGCCCGGCTCACCGGGCCCCTGCTGCTGCTCGCCCTGTGGGCCGCCGCCTCCGCCGCCGGGCGGCTCGACCCGGCCGCGATCCCGGCGCCCTGGACGGTGGTGGAGACCGGCGCCCATCTGTGGACGGACGGGACGCTGACCACCGACATCCTCACCTCGCTGCAGCGGGCCGGTTCCGGCTTCGCGATCGGTCTGACCGCCGGGACCGTGCTCGCGCTGGCGTCCGGGCTCACCCGCACCGGGGAGGCGCTGATCGACGGGACGGTCAACCTCAACCGGGCCATCCCGACCCTCGGTCTGATCCCGCTGTTCATCCTCTGGCTGGGCATCGGCGAGACCTTCAAGATCGCGATCATCGCCATCGTCGTCTACGTCCCGATCTACCTGAACACCCATGCCGCGCTGGCCGGCATCGACCACCGGTTCGTCGAACTCGCCGAGGTGCAGGGCCTGTCGAAGCTGCGCTTCATCCGGGAGATCGTCGTCCCCGGCGCCCTGCCCGGGTTCTTCGTGGGGCTGCGGCTCGGCGTGACCGGGTCCTGGCTGGGCCTGGTGGTGCTGGAGCAGATCAACGCCACCAGCGGCCTCGGCTACATGATGTTCCAGGCCCAGAACTACGGCCAGTCGGACGTCATCCTCGTCGGCCTGGTCGTCTACGGGATCTTCGGTCTCGTCTCCGACAGCACGGTCCGCCTCATCGAACGGAGGGTGCTGTCATGGCGCCGCACACTGAGCAGCTGACCCGTCCCGCCGTGCGGCTCAGGAGCCTCACCCGCTCCTTCGACGGGCGTACGGTCCTCGACGGCGTCGACCTCGACATCCCCGCCGGCCAGTTCGTGGCCCTGCTCGGGCACAGCGGCTCCGGCAAGAGCACCCTGCTGCGGGCGGTCGCCGGCCTCGACCACGAGGTCACCGGGAGCGGGCAGCTCAGCGCGCCGGAACGGGTGTCCGTGGTGTTCCAGGACTCCCGGCTGCTGCCCTGGCGGCGGGTGCTGGCCAACGTGCTGCTCGGGCTCGACGGCAAGGAGGCCGAGCAGCGGGGCCGCGAGGCCCTCGCCGAGGTGGGTCTCGCGGGCCGTGAGCGGGCCTGGCCCAACGAGCTGTCCGGCGGCGAGGCCCAGCGCGCCGCCCTGGCCCGCTCGCTGGTGCGCGAGCCGGAACTCCTGCTCGCCGACGAGCCGTTCGGCGCGCTCGACGCCCTCACCCGTATCAGGATGCACGCCCTGCTGCGCGAGCTGTGGGAGCGCCACCGGCCCTCCGTGCTGCTCGTCACCCACGACGTGGACGAGGCGATCGTGCTCGCCGACCGGGTCCTCGTCCTCGACCACGGCCGTATCGGCCTCGACCTGACCATCGACAGCGATGCGCGTGCCCGCGGCGAGTACCGGGGGCGGCTGCTCGCGGCGCTGGGTGTGACGGAGGACGTCAGGTGACCGCCGGCCGCAGTGACCGTCTGCCGGGGGCTGCCGCCCCCGGGCCCCCGCTTCGGCCCCGAGCGGGCCTCGTTCTCGAGCGCCGGACCGGCTGAACGTTTTGAACCGGCGCTCGCCAGTCACCGTCCGACACCCTGTCCGTAGCAAAGGACACCGCATGCCCCGGCAACTCCACCTCAACGCGTTCCTCATGAACACCGGCCACCACGAAGCCTCGTGGCGGCTTCCGGAGAGCGATCCCCACGCCCATGTCGAGCTCGACCACTACGTACGGCTCGCCCGGATCGCCGAACGCGGCACCTTCGACTCGCTCTTCCTCGCCGACGGCCCCCAGCTGTGGGGCACGGTCGCCCAGCGCCCGGCCGGCGCGCTGGAGCCGCTCACGCTGCTGACCGCGCTGGCCACGGCGACCGAGCACATCGGCCTGATCGCCACCGCCTCCACCTCCTACAACTCCCCCTACAACCTGGCCCGCAAGTTCGCCTCGCTCGACATCATCAGCGGGGGCCGGGCGGGCTGGAACATCGTCACCACCGCCGGCGCCGAGGCCGCCCGCAACTTCGGGCTCGACGCCGAACCCGCCCACGCCGAGCGGTACGCCCGCGCCGCCGAGTTCCTCGACGTGGCGCTGAAGCTGTGGGACAGCTGGGAGGACGACGCGATCGTCGCCGACAAGGCGTCCGGCGTCTGGGGCGACGACGCGAAGATCCACCCGCCCCGGCACCAGGGGACGTACTTCAGCGTCGAGGGGGCCCTCAACGTCCCCCGCACCCCTCAGGGTTATCCCCTGCTGGTGCAGGCGGGCTCCTCGCAGGACGGCAAGGCGTTCGCGGCCCGGTACGCGGAGGCGGTGTTCACCGCCCAGCAGACCCTCGCCGACGCGCAGGCCTTCTACGCCGACCTCAAGGCACGGACGGTGGCGGCCGGCCGGGACCCCGAGCACCTCAAGGTGCTGCCCGGGATCGTGCCGGTGATCGGCTCGACGGAGGCGGAGGCGCTGGCCCACGAGCGGATCCTGGAGGAGCACATCGTGCACGAGCACGGTGTGCGGCGGCTGGAGCAGCTGCTCCAACTGGAGCCGGGATCACTGGAGCTGGACGCGCGGCTCCCGGCCGATCTGCCGTCGGAGGACGCCGTCGAGGGCGCCAAGAGCCGCTACACGCTCGTGGTGGAGCTGGCCCGGCGCGAACACCTCACCGTGCGGCAGCTGATCGGCCGGCTCGGCGGCGGACGCGGGCACCTCACCTTCGCCGGGACACCCGAACAGGTCGCCGACAAGATCGAGACCTGGTTCACCGAGGGCGCCGCCGACGGCTTCAACATCATGCCCGCGGTCCTGCCGTCCGGCCTCGACGCCTTCGTCGACCACGTCGTCCCGCTCCTGCGCGCCCGCGGCCTGCTCCGCGGGGAGTACGGCCCCCGCCGGACCCTGCGGGAGCGCTACGGCCTCCCCCGCCCCGCCAACCAGTACGCCCAGGCCCCCGAACCCGCCCACGCCCTCGTCTGAAAGGACCCGCCATGCCCCTCGACATCCGCAAGGTCACCGCGAACATCGGCGCCCAGGTCTCCGGCGCCGACCTCGCGGCGCCCCTCGACGACGACACGGTCGCCGCCCTGCGCGAGGCCCTCAACATCCACAAGGCCCTGGTCTTCGACGACGTCGACCTCGACGACGAGGGCCAGCAGGCCTTCGCCCGCCACTTCGGCGACCTCACCACCGCCCACCCGACGGTGCCGGCCGTCGACGGCGCCCCGAACGTGCTGCCCGTCGACAGCGAGCAGGGCAGCGCCAACCACTGGCACACCGACGTGACCTTCGTCCTCAACCCGCCGCAGGCCAGCACCCTGCGCAGCATCACACTCCCGCCGTACGGCGGCGAGACCCTGATCGCCAACGCGGCGGCCGCCTACCGCCAACTGCCCGAGCCGCTGCGCCGGCTGGCCGACGGCCTGTGGGCGGAGCACACCAACGACTACGACTACGCGGTCCCGGTCGAGGACATCGACGAGGAACGGGCCGCCCAGCGCGCCCGGTTCACGTCCATCAAGTACCGCACCGCCCACCCCGTCGTCCGCGTCCACCCCCTGACCGGCGAACGCGGGCTGTTCATCGGTGGATTCGCCCAGCGGATCGTCGGCCTGTCGGTGGGCGAGTCCCGCAGGATCCTGGACCTGCTCCAGTCGTACGTCACCCGGCCGGAGAACGTCCTGCGCCACCGCTGGTCGCCGAACCAGCTCGTCCTCTTCGACAACCGCATCACCCAGCACTACGCCATCGACAACTACGACAAGCTGCCGCGCCGTCTGCACCGGGTGACCGTCGCCGGTGACGTCCCGGTCGGCGTCGAGGGCAAGGAGAGCTGGTCGGTGGAGGGCGACGCGGCGCACTACACGCCCGTGGCGGCGTAGACACGGTCCGCGCCCGGCGCGTCCGGATGGCGGGCGGCTCCTCCGTGCGAGCGGAGGGGCCGCCCGGGCGGCCTCGTGGGTGTCGTCGGCCGTGGCAGGCCGGTGCCGGCGTCCGGGAACCGGCGGACGCCGGCCTTGCGGACGTGCCCCCGCGAGAAGCCTCGCGGGGGCTTTCGGCGGGCGGGATTCCGGGCCATCGTGGCGGGATGCCGATGGAGAGGACGATGCCCTGCCACACGTGCGGTACGTACCAGCCGCACCGGCAGGTCAAGGACGACCGGGAACGCGACGTCATCCGCGAACTCAAGGGGCTCGGGCCCCGCGCGTACGTGGACGAGTACTGGATCTGCGTCAGCACCGAGCGCGACTGCCGTAACATCCGCACCGGCCACCGGGCCAAGCCCCTGAACCCGCCGCAGAAGATGCCCGAGCCCGATGAGGAGGGTTAGAGGTTGCTGAAGTCCGGGCCCTTGGTGCGGGTGCGCTTGAGCTCGTAGAAGCCGGGGACCGAGGCGACCGCGAGGGTGCCGTCCCAGAGGCGGGCGGCCTCCTCGCCCTTGGGGGCGGGGGTGACGACCGGGCCGAAGAAGGCGATCTGCTCGCCGTCGGGGCCGGGCACGGCGATGACCGGGGTGCCGACGTCCTGGCCGACCTTCTCGATGCCCTCCTTGTGGGAGGCGCGCAGCTCGGCGTCGAACTCGAAGTCCTCCTGGTCGGCGTAGTCGATCAGGTCGGCGGGCAGTCCGGCGTCCGCGAGGGCGCCGGCGATCGCCTCCAGGGTGGGGCCCTCGCCGTTGTTGTGGAAGCGGGTGCCGAGCGCGGTGTAGAGCGGGCCGAGGACGTCGGCGCCGTGCTTCTGCCAGGCGGCGGTCACCACACGCACGGGCTTCCACGCCTTGGTGGCGAGCATCTCCCGGTACTCCTCGGGCAGCTCGTCGATCCTGTCCTCGTTGAGGACGGCGAGGCTCATCACATGCCAGCGGACCTCGATGTCACGGACCTTCTCCACTTCCAGCACCCAGCGGGAGGTCATCCAGGCCCAGGGGCACAGCGGGTCGAACCAGAAGTCGACGGGGGTCTTCTCCGGCATGTCTCTCCTCAAGGCGAACCGTTTCCCTGGTGAACGCCGCCGTCCTCGCCGGTCATTCCCCGCCCGTTCGGCCGGTTGCTCCCTGCTGCCCGGCGTCAGGGGCGCGTGGCAGGATCGGTCCTGTTCGGAACCTGCCGTCAACGCCCTGAGGGAGTACCGCCCGTGCCCGGTGAGAACCTGTCCCGCGACGAGGCCCGGGAGCGGGCCGCCCTGCTCTCCGTCGACGGCTACGACGTGTCGCTCGACGTGCGGTCGGCGGTGGGCGACCAGGCCGGGGACGGTCCGCGCACCTTCCGCTCGGTCACCACGATCCGCTTCCGCTGCAACGAGCCCGGCGCGTCGAGCTTCGCGGACCTCGTCGCACCGAGTGTGACCGCCGTCACCCTCAACGGCCGTGATCTCGACCCCGGTGAGGTCTTCGACGGCGCCCGGATCCTGCTGGAGGACCTCGCCGCCGAGAACGAGCTGGTCGTCGACGCCCAGTGCGCCTACTCCCGCAGCGGCGAGGGCCTGCACCGCTTCGTCGACCCCGAGGACGGCGAGGTCTACCTCTACACGCAGTACGAGCCGGCCGACGCCCGCCGTGTCTTCGCGAACTTCGAGCAGCCGGACCTCAAGGCTCCCTTCCGCTTCGAGGTGCGGGCGCCCGAGGAGTGGGTGGTGTGGAGCAACGGCGTCGGCGAGCGCACGGACGGGGTGTGGCGGTTCGCGGAGACGAAGCCGATCTCGACGTACATCACCTGTGTGGTGGCGGGGCCCTATCACTACGTGACGGACTCCTACGAACGCGTGTTCGAGGACGGTACGCGGCTGGAGATCCCGCTCGGCGCGCTGTGCCGCAAGGGCCTCGCGCCCCACTTCGACGCCGACGACGTCTTCCTGATCACCAAGCAGGGCCTGGACTTCTTCCACGACCACTTCGACTACCCGTACCCCTTCGGGAAGTACGACCAGGCCTTCGTACCCGAGTACAACCTGGGGGCGATGGAGAACCCGGGGCTGGTGACCTTCCGGGAGGAGTACATCTTCCGGGGCAAGGTCACGCAGGCGTCGTACGAGGCGCGGGCGACCGTCGTCCTGCACGAGATGGCGCACATGTGGTTCGGCGACCTGGTCACCATGGAGTGGTGGGACGACCTGTGGCTGAAGGAGTCCTTCGCGGACTTCATGGGCACCTTCTCCCTGGTCGGCGCGACCCGCTTCACCGACGGATGGATCACCTTCGCCAACCGCCGCAAGGCCTGGGCCTACCGCGCCGACCAGCTCCCCTCCACCCACCCGATCACGGCGGACATCCGCGACCTGCAGGACGCCAAGCTCAACTTCGACGGCATCACCTACGCCAAGGGCGCCTCCGTGCTGAAGCAGCTGGTGGCGTACGTCGGGCAGGACGCGTTCCTGGAGGGCGCCCGCCGCTACTTCAAGCGGCACGCCTACGGCAACACGCGCCTCGGTGACCTGCTGTCGGTGCTGGCCGAGACCAGCGGACGGGACATGGCGGCCTGGTCGCGGTCCTGGCTGCAGACGGCCGGGGTGAACTCGCTGACGCCGCAGGTGCTGCTGGACACGCAGGGCCGGATCAGCGAGCTGGCGGTGCTCCAGGACGCTCCTGAGGAGCACCCCGAGCTGCGGCCGCACCGGGTGGCGATCGGCCTGTACCGCCGGGAGGAGGGCCGTCTGGTGCGGTACGCCCGCACCGAGACGGACGTCGACGGCGTACGGACGGTCGTGACCGAGCTCGCGGGCCAGGAGGCCCCGGAGCTGGTCCTGGTCAACGACGAGGACCTGACGTACTGCAAGATCCGGTTCGACGAGACCTCGCTGCACACGCTGCGTTCGCACCTGGGTGACATCACGGACCCGCTGGCCCGCGCCCTGTGCTGGTCGGCGCTGTGGAACCTCACTCGGGACGCGCTGCTGCCCGCGCGGGACTTCATCGGCCTGGTGCTGCGGTTCGCGGGGCGCGAGTCCGACATCGGGGTGCTGCAGATGCTGCACGCCTGGGCGGAGTCGGCGCTGGTGCACTACGTGGCGCCGCCGCTGCGCAGCACCGGTGAGCGGCTGCTGGCCGAGGGCGCGCTGAGGGAGCTGCGGGCGGCCGAGCCGGGCAGCGAGCACCAGCTGGCCTGGGCGCGCTTCTTCGCGTCGGCGGCGTCCTCCGCCTCCGACTTCGAGCTGCTCCAGGGGCTGCTGGACGGCACGGTGAAGATCGACGGCCTGGAGGTGGACCAGGAGCTGCGCTGGGCGTTCCTGGAGCCGCTGGCGGCGCACGGCGTCGCGGACGAGTCGGTGCTCGCGGCCGAACTGGCGCGTGACGACACGGCGTCCGGCAAGCGCCACCAGGTCCGCTGCCTCGCCGCCCGCCCGTCGGCGGCGGTCAAGGCGCAGGCGTGGGCCCAGCTGGTGGAGTCCGACGCCCTGTCCAACGCCCTGGTGGAGGCGACGATCGCGGGCTTCAACCAGCCCTCGCAGCGCGAGCTGCTCGCCCCGTACGCGGAGAAGTACTTCTCCGTGATCGCGCGCATCTGGTCCGAGCGTTCCATCCAGATCGCGATGACCATCGTCAAGGGCCTGTTCCCCTCCCTTCAGGACTCCCCGGCGACCCTGGTGGAGGCGGACGTCTGGCTGGCGGCGCACGAGTCGGCGCCCCCGGCGTTGCGCCGCCTGGTCCTGGAGGCGTGGGACGACCTGGCGCGGGGGCTGCGCGGGCAGGCCCGCGACGCGAGGGCCGAGCACGCCTGACCTATGGCCATGGATTCCGCGGACCGTCACCGTTACGGAATTCAGGCAATCGGAACCGTAACCCCTGGCTCCCACCGGATGGACCAGGGGTTTTCGGCGCCTACTCGGCACCCGAACACCTGTCCTTTAGGACGAGCTTGTCCGCATTTGTCGACGGACGTGTAACAGCGGTTAAAGGGCCGATCGGACGCGGGAATCTGCGATGCATGAACCACAACACGCCGCTCCCCCCGGCCTCCCCCCGCCCCGTCCGCCACCTTTCGGACGTGCACCGCCGCGTCATGACGGCGGCTCAGCTCCGCTCGCACGGCGTCCCGCCGGCCGAGACCGTCGAGCAGTGCCGCCCCGGCGGCCCCTGGCAGCAGGTCCTCCCGGGTGTGTACCTGCTCCACCCGGGACCGCCGACCAGCGAGGAGCGGCTGCACCTGGTCCTGCTGTACGCGGCCCGCGAGGTGTCCACCTCCGGGGTGCCGGTCCAGCCGGGCGCCGGGGAACCGCACCGCCCGTTGTACGCGGAGGCGATGATCACCGGCCTCGCGGCGCTCACCCTGCACGGCTTCACCTCCGCGCCCCCGCTGCCCTCCCTGGAGCGGATCGACGTCCTGGTCCCCCGGCTGCGCCGGCTGCGCTCCACGGGCTGCGCGCACATCGTCCGCACGTCCTCCCTCCCGGCCCCCGAGCAGGTCACCGGCGTCCCCGTGGCCCCGGTGCCGCGCGCCCTCGCCGACGCGGTGGCCCAGCTGAGAGACGCGGGTTCGGTACGGCAGCTGCTGTCGGAGGCGGTGCGCGCCGGGCACTGCGAACCGGCGGCGGTGGTACGGGAGTTGAACCTGGCGAAGCTGCTGAGCCGCCCGCACGTGGTGGACGCCGTGGACTCGCTGCTCGCCGAGGGCCGGGCGATCGCGGAGGCCCGCCTGTACACGATGGTCCGCGAGTACGCCCTCCCCGACCCGGTCTGGAACGTCGACCTCCGCCTGCCGGGCGGCCCCCACCTCGGCGGAGTCGACGCGTACTGGCCGGACCACGCGGTGGCGGTGGAGCTGGACACACGCGCCCCGCGCCAGGGCCACCGGCAGGAGGACGACGCCCTCTGGTCCGAGTACGCCCGCAAGCGCGAGCATCTGGAGCGGCTGGGCATCACGGTCGTGTACATCACCCCGAGGAAACTCCGGGACGCGATGGAACAGCAGGCGACGGTCGTCCGTACGGCCCTGATGGCGTCGGGGGACCGCGATCCGGCCGCACATGTCGTGGTGCTGCCCCGGTAGGAGGGGGACCGGGGAGGCATCAGGAGGGGAGAGGAGGGCCACCGGCAGCCGGTGGCCCTCCTCGTTGCCGCCGGGCGGACCCTAGTGCCGCGACAGGCAACGTTCGCCCCGTCGCGACGCCCGGCACACCCTCTCGCCGCACCGGCCGAAAGCCCAAGTACATCCAGTACGAGGGCTTCCGGCCGGCACACCGAGAGCACGCTCCCCCACCCTCGAACCGGCTTCGCACGGCTCGGGCGGGAGGTACCCCCACGACCCCGCTCCTCAACGGGCAAACGTTGCCTGCCGCGGCACTAGCCGTCCCCCGGGAGGGGAACGCGGTCCGCGCGGCCCGCGTGCACCCGGTCGATGAGGGCCGCGTACCGCGCCGGGTGCGCGGGACTCACGCCTTCGGCGGCACGGACACCCGCCCGGTCACCGGCCGTTCCCGCCACAGCCGCAGCGCCACGTCGACCAGCCGTACCCGGGTCAGCCCGGGCACGGCGTCCAGGTCGTGCCAGGCGGCCATGTCGGTGGAGCCGTCGACCTCGTTGCGCAGTTCGCCGCCGACGACCCGCCCCTCGTAGACGATCCGCACGCCGTGATGGTCCACGGGCCCGCGCAGGCCCTCGCGGCGGAAGACGTGGTGGGAGGAGTCCATGCCGAGCAGACCGGTCACCTCGACCCGGTAGCCGGTCTCCTCCTCCAGCTCCCGCACGACGGTGTCGTGGGGATCCTCGCCGTGCTCCATGCCGCCGCCGGGCAGCACCCACTCCGGGGTACCGTCGGCCGCGGGCGAGCGGGCGAGCAGGATATGGCCGTCACGGACACAGACGGCGTAGGCCGCCACCCTCAACTTCTTGCGCACACAGGGACGTTAACCGGTCGGGTCCGGGTTGGCAGGTGAGTATTGGGGCGCGGACCAGCGCAGTGGGAGCGCGGAGGGGGTGTCGACCGTCCCCGTCGGGGTGAAGTGGACCGTGCGTGCGCCGTCGGGCGCGAACTCGGTGCGGGCCTCGCCCGTGAGCTGGAGCGTGCGGCCCGTCGTCCAGTCGAGGAACAGCAGGCCCGCGCGCGGGTCGGCGGCGAGGTTGCCCAGGGTGAGGAACATGGAGTTGCCCGGGTAGTCGCGCCAGGTCAGTTCGCGCGGTGAGACGACGCGCACGAAGCCGGGATTGCCGCCGCGGTGGCTGGCGTCGGCGCCGTCCGGGTGCACGCTGGCCAGGAAGAAGGTGTCGGAGGCGGCGACGAACGCGGCCTGCGCGGGGGTGAGTCCGGTGCCGCGCCGGGGCGCGCCCGGACGGCGGTCGGCCACCGTCTCGTACGTCTCCCTCTTCTGCAGGTACTTGGGGCAGTTGGAGAACACCCGGTCGGCCTCGACCGCGAAGCCGCGCGAAGTGGGCCGGAGCCGGCCGTTGAGGCGCATGCGGCGGCGGGTGCGCGGGTCGAGGGCGATCGTGCCGACGGGGGTGCCGGGGGTGGTGAGCGCCGTCGCGAGCGGGTCGGTCGGGGGTGGCCCGCCCACGACGGAGATCTGGTGGGGCCCGGTGGCCCGGACGAAGCCGGGGGTACCCGTGATCACCGATGCCCACACCGCGCCGGCCGCCGGGGTGGCGGCGCCCACGACCAGCAGCGGCTGCAGCTCCAGGAAGGCGGCGGCGACGGGTTTGATGCCCCGGCCGACGGACCGGCCGACGTGATCGGCGAGGTCACGCACGCCCAGCCGGTCCTGCAGGGCGCGCGAGCCGGCGTGATAGACCCCCATGGCCTAGAAGAATCCGCAGGTCGGAGCAGAGGCGCCGCCGGGCGCCGGGGCCCCTTCCACGCCCTCCGGCACCGAGATCTCCAGGCGGACGCCGTCCGGGTCGTGGAAGAAGAGGCCGCCCGAGGCCGCGCCCTCGCGGTGGGCCACCACACCGTCGTAGGCGAAGTCCACGCCGTACTCCCGCAGGGCCGTCTCGTACGCGCGGACCCGCTCGATCGACCCGGCGTCGAACGCGAGGTGGTGCAGGCCGGAGCGGGTGCGGTCGTACGGGCCCTGCGCCTGCTGCCAGAGGGTGAGGACCAGGTGGTCGCCGTCGCCGAGGAACGCGTACCGCCTGCCCTCCTCCTTGCCCTCTCCGATCAGGGCGAAGCCCAGGACGTCCCGGTAGAACGCGAGCGAGCGGTCGAGGTCGGTGACGTTGAGGCCGATGTGGCCGGTGCGCAAGGTCATGACTGTCTCCTTCAGCTGGTCCGACGACTCTTGATCTAACCCTCGTAATTCACGTTAGTGGTTAGGCATGGGTGCGTCAACCGGTCACGTAACCTTGAGTGGTTAGCAGGGAAGGAGCCCCCGATGTCCGCCACCGCCGATCCGCGCCCCCTCACCGGCGAGCCCCTCGCGCTCGACCTGCTCAACACGCGGTGGATGCGGGAGGGGGCCGTACAGGATCTGCTGCGCGACACGGACGGGCTCGCGGTGTGGCTCGCCGCGAACGGGCTGGACGAGCGGTTCACCGCCGACGCGGCGACCCTGCGCCACGTCCTGTGGGCGCGCGACGCGCTGAAGGCGGCTGTGGACGGATCGGCCACGGAAAGGGTCGACACCGTACTCGAGCACGGACGGATCCGCCCCACGCTCACCGCCGACGGCCCCGGCGAGCGCGCCGAGTTCACCGACGCCGCGTGGGGGCCGGCCTGGCTGGCCGCCCGTGACTACCTGGAGCTACTGGCCACCGCGCCCGACCGGATTCGCGGCTGCGCGCACGAGGCGTGCATCCTGCACTTCTTCGACACCTCACGGAACGGCACCCGCCGCTGGTGCTCGATGGCGGCCTGCGGCAACCGCGCGAAGGCGTCGCGGCACTACGCCCGGTCGAAGGACGCCTGACGCCTGGCGTCCGCCCGGATCCTGACGGGTCCTCATCAGCCCTCACCGGGATTCCACAGGTACCTCGCGGACGACTCACGGGGTTCTGACGGTTATTTGAGGGATGTACCACCTCAACGGGCGACTTGTCCCGTTCGGCGCTGATGCCCGTAAAAGTCATCGCGGGTTTTCCCCATACATGCATATCGATTCGGTCAACTCTCCCCAAACATCTGTCCCTTGCGTAAAGCTGTGCGGTCGTCCGGGATCGCATTCCGGACGCGCGCGATCAGGCAGGAACGGCCCGGTCGCGTGACGCTCGTTCCTTTACCAACAAGGGATGCCGATGACCCACACCCCCCAGCGCGAACCCGCATCGGGCGCCAGACGAGCGGCCCGCATAGCCGTGGCCGCGGGTCTGGTGGCCGCGCTGTCCACGGCCGGCCCGATACCCATGGCCTTCTCCGCCGACCAGACCCCGGCCGCCGCCGACCCGGGCGTGAAGTCCGCGGCCGACAAGCTCGGCTCCGACGACGCGGACGTCCTCGCCGAGGCCAAGGCCGCCGGCGACAAGAACGTCACGATGATGGTCGCGACCGCCCCCGGCCAGACCGAGCAGGTCGCCGAGGAGCTGGACGCGGTCAAGGGCGGTTCCGTGGGCCGCTCCTACGACAAGCTCGGCTACGTCCGCGCCACCGTCCCGACGGCCAAGGCCGACTCGGCCATCGCCGCCGCCGCGAAGCTGTCCTCGGTCCACGCGATCGACCTCAAGCAGGAGATCGTCCTCGACGACCCGACGCCGAGCGCGGACACCGCGAAGGGCGCCGGCGCCGCCGCGACCGCGAAGACCTACCCGGCGCCGAACAAGAAGACGCCCGCGAAGAACCCGTACAACCCGTCCTTCGAGACGGGCGCCGTCGACTTCGTGCAGGACCACCCGAAGGCGGACGGCCGCGGCATCACCATCGGCGTCCTGGACTCCGGCGTGGACCTCGCGCACCCCGCGCTGCAGAAGACCACCACCGGCGAGCGCAAGATCGTCGACTGGGTCACCTCGACCGACCCGATCACCGACGGCGACGCGAGCTGGCGCCCGATGACGACCTCCGTCTCCGGGCCCACCTTCACCTTCGGCGGCCGGACCTGGACGGCGCCCGCGGGCTCGTACAAGATCAACCTGTTCCGGGAGTCGGCCACCGCGGGCGGCGACCAGCAGGGCGACGTCAACCGCGACGGCGACACGACCGACGCCTGGGGTGTGCTGTACGACGCGGCGGCCGGCACGGTCACCGTCGACGTCAACGCCAACGGCGACTTCACCGACGACACCGCCATGAAGCCGTACAAGGACGGCTACCAGGTCGGTTACTTCGGCACCGACAACCCCGCGACCGAGGTCGCCGAGCGCATCCCGTTCGTCGTGGAGTACCGCAAGGACGTCCCGATGGACCCGTTCGGCGGGGACTGGGTCGGCAAGAAGGCCGACTTCGTCAACATCGGCATGATCTCCAGCGAGCACGGCACCCACGTCGCCGGCATCACCGCCGCGAACAGCCTGTTCGGCGGCAGGATGAACGGCGCCGCCCCCGGCGCGAAGATCGTCTCCTCCCGCGCCTGTGTCTTCGGCCCGAGCTGCACCAACGTCGCGCTCACCGAGGGCATGATCGACCTCGTCGCCAACCGCGGCGTCGACATCGTCAACATGTCGATCGGCGGTCTGCCGGCGCTGAACGACGGCAACAACGCCCGCGCCGAGCTGTACACGCGCCTCATCGACACCTACGGCGTCCAGCTGGTGATCTCCGCCGGCAACGAGGGCCCGGGTGCCAACACCATCGGCGACCCCGGCCTGGCCGACAAGGTCATCTCCGTAGGCGCGGCCATCTCCAAGGAGACCTGGGCCGCCAACTACGGGTCGCAGGTGACGAAGAAGTACGCGCTGCTGCCGTTCTCCTCGCGCGGCCCGCGTGAGGACGGCGGCTTCACGCCGACCCTCGTCGCCCCGGGTGCCGCGATCAACACCATCCAGACCTGGCTGCCGGGCGCCCCGGTCGCCGAGTCCGGCTACACGCTGCCGGCCGGCTACGCCATGCTCCAGGGCACGTCGATGTCGTCCCCGCAGGCCGCGGGCGCCTCGGCGCTGCTGCTGAGCGCCGCCAAGCAGAAGGGCATCGCGCTGACGCCCGCCAAGCTGCGCACGGCGCTCACCTCGACCGCCCACCACATCAGTGGCGTGCAGGCCTACGAGGAGGGCGCGGGCGCCATGGACATCGTGGACGCCTGGGACGCCATCAAGGACGGCGCCACCGCCCACGAGTACGCGGTCAAGGCCCCGGTCGACACCGCGATCGACTTCGCGCTGAAGACCCCGGGCTTCGGTACCGGCGTCTACGACCGTGAGGGCGGCCTGAAGGCCGGCCAGAAGAAGACGTACGAGGTCACCATCACCCGTACGACCGGTGCGGACAAGGCGATCCGTCACGAGCTCGAGCTCGAGAACAACGCGGCCGGCACCTTCAGGATCCTCGGCGACGACGAGGTGAAGCTGCCGCTGAACAAGCCGGTCACCGTCAAGATCCAGGCCGCGCCGAAGTCCGCGGGCATCAAGAGCGCGATCCTCGCGGTCGACGACCCGAGGACCGAGGGCGTCGACAAGCAGATCCTGAACACGGTCGTCGTCTCGACGCCGGTGGCGCACACCTTCTCCGCGAAGAGCTCCGTGCAGCGCAACAGCTCGCAGCACTACTTCCTCACCGTGCCCGAGGGCGCCACGTCGCTCGAGGTCGCGATGAGCGGGCTGAAGGACAAGAGCCAGACCCGGTTCATCTCCGTCCACCCGTACGGTGTCGCCGTCGAGGACAGCGCCACCACCAAGTGCTACAACAACTACCTCGACGGCAACGGCTGCAAGCCGGACGCGCGTTCCTACCCCGCCCCGCAGCCCGGCGTCTGGGAGATCGAGGTCGAGTCGCGCCGCACCTCGCCGCTGCTCGACAACCCGTACAAGCTGGACGTCACCGTGTACGGCGCGGCCTTCGACCCGCAGACCGTGACCGTGCCCGAGGCGAAGGTCGGCACCCCGGCCGCCGTCTCCTGGAAGGTGAAGAACAACTTCGCCGCCGTCGACGGCAAGCTCGCGGGCGGTCCGCTCGGCTCGTCCAAGACGGCCCGTCCGACCATCAAGGACCACGAGAACCAGACCTTCACGGTCGAGGTCCCCGCGGGCGCCAAGTCGCTGGACGTCTCCATCGGCAAGGTCTCCGACACCTCCGCCGACCTCGACCTGACGGTGTACGACGCCGCGGGCAACCAGGTCGCGCAGCAGGCCGACGGTGACTCGGAGGAGGCGGTCTCCATCGCGTCGCCCGCCGCCGGCACGTACACGGTCGAGGTCGCGGGCTACTCGGTCCCGTCCGGTTCGACGGAGTACGACTACCTGGACGTGTTCTTCTCGTCCGCGCTCGGCACCGTGAACGTCGACGAGTCGACGCCGGTGAAGCTGGCCACGGGCGCCTCGGCGTCGGTCTCCGCGACCGTCACCGCCCTGGCCCCCGCGCCGGCGGGCCGGGCCTTCTTCGGCCAGGTCCAGCTGGTGAACGCGCGCGGCACCGTCGCGGGCACCGGCAACGTGGCCATCGAGAAGGTCACGCCGTAACCGGCACCGGTTGAAGTGGGGGGCGGGCGTCCGTACGGGCGCCCGCCCCTTCCTCATTCGCAGGTGACGCCGTCCGTGTGGGGCGTCGCCCGGGCGATCGCGGACCGCTCGGCGGCGATGTCGGCCTCGCCGACGGCCCAGACGTCCGGTACCGCCGACCACTTACCCAGGCCGACCAGGACGTGGTCGCCCTCGGCAAGGAGCGGGTCCATGTCCTCCTCCAGCACGAAGCCGGCCTCGGGCGCCGTCTGCTGCTGCGGCTTGTACGAGCGGGTGACGCGCAGGGTGACGCGCTCCTGGCCGGTGCCGGGCACCCGTTCGACGTCCGTCACATCGCCCTCGACGACGAGCCGGGCCTCGCAGGCGAGGTAGGCGGGGTCGCCGAGCAGGCTGCCGTCCCCCGCCTCCGACGACGACGCCGACTTCTCGTCGGCCGCCGCGCCGTCGTCGGCGCCCTTCGACAAGCCGATGCCGCCGACGCCCTGGCCCGCCTGGACGACCAGCCACCCGGCGCCGACGACCAGCGCGCCGGCGGCGGCCACGCCGACGGCCCGCAGGGTGAGGGGGAGGAGCCGGCGCCGGGGCGGGCGGACCGGGCGTACGGCTTCCCCGGCCTTCCGGTCCGGCTCGGCTGCCTCGGCCTGCTCGGGGGCGGGTCCGGTCAGGGCGTCGGCGATGACGCCCAGCTGTTCCCGCAGCAGGGTCACGTCGGCCGTCGCGGCGCGGTGGGCGGCCAGCCGGGCGGGGTCGGTGCGGGCCGCCTCGGGCAGGGGGGCGTCCAGGATCGCGGCCATCAGCGCGTCCATGCCGTCGTGGCCCGCGTCCATGCCGTCGTGGCCCGCGTCCATGCCGTCGCGGCCGTCGTCGCCGTCATGGGTCTCGTGTTCGTGTCCGGCGGTCACGTCACACCACCTCGTCCTCGTGCAGGCGGGCGCGCAGGGCCCGGACCGCCGTGTGCAGGCGGCTCTTGACCGTGCCCTCCGGGACGCCCAGCTCATGGGCGATCGAGCGCACCGGCAGGTCGGCGTAGAAGCGCAGGACGACGACCTGGCGCTGGGCGTCGGGCAGCTCGTCCAGGCCCCGGGCGACGGCGAGGGAGAGCACGCTGGTGTCCTCGCCGGAGGGGTGCTCGTGCTGGCGCAGCGAGGCCAGCCGCTCACCGAGGCGTTCCTGGCGGCGTTTGGCCCGGTGCCAGTCCATGGCCAGGTTGGAGGCGACGACCGCCGCCCACGCGGAGACGTCCCGCGGCGCCTCGTACCCCTTCGCGGCGCGCTCCAGCAGCCGCAGGCGGACCTGCTGCACCCCGTCCGGCAGGTCCGCCTGCGGCACCCCGCCGAGCGCGAGCACCGCCCGCACCCGGCGTTCCTGCGCCGCGTCCAGAGGATCACCGTGTGCCTCCCCCTGGGCGCGGCGGGCCGTTCTGCGCAGCACAGACACCCCTCCCCTCGCCTGCGTTTCCTCTACGACGCCGTAGCGCGCCGAAACGTTCGGCGGAAGCGGCGGGAATCGCGCAGAGGCGTACGTCACACCCCCGCACGGGGCAGCACAGCTTGCGGCACGGGGCGGCCGTGGGGTGAATTTCTCCAGCTCGATGGGGGCGCGCGCGGGAGTTCCGCAACCGTTGATCACGCCGGGGCGTCCCAGTCCTCGGGCATGGCGGTCAAAGAATTGGACAGGTGGGCCGGTGTCGGCCGCATGATGGAAAAGCCTCGGCCAGGCAATGCGTACGCAACGAGACAGAGGGAGTCGCCGTGAGGGTCGGAATCGTCGGAGCCACCGGACAGGTCGGCACGGTCATGCGCAGGATCCTCAAGGAGCGCGACTTCCCTGTGACCGAGCTGCGTCTGTTCGCCTCGGCCCGCTCCGCGGGCACCGAGCTGGACGGCGTGACGGTGGAGGACGCGGCGACCGCCGACTACTCCGGCCTGGACATCGTGCTGTTCTCCGCGGGCGGCGCGACCTCCAGGGCACTGGCCGAGAAGGTCGCCTCGCAGGGCGCCGTCGTGATCGACAACTCCTCCGCCTGGCGCAAGGACCCGGAGGTGCCGCTGGTCGTCTCCGAGGTGAACCCGCACGCGATCGCGAACCGCCCCAAGGGCATCATCGCCAACCCGAACTGCACGACGATGGCCGCGATGCCGGTCCTGAAGCCGCTGCACGCGGAGGCGGGCCTCGAAGCCCTCGTCGTCGCCACCTACCAGGCGGTGTCCGGCTCCGGTCTCGCGGGCGTCGCCGAGCTGCACGGCCAGGCGCAGAAGGTCGTCGCCGACGCCGACAAGCTGACGCACGACGGCGAGGCGGTCGACTTCCCCGAGCCGGGCGTCTACCAGCGGCCCATCGCCTTCAACGTCGTCCCGCTCGCCGGCTCGATCGTCGACGACGGCCTGAACGAGACGGACGAGGAGCAGAAGCTCCGCAACGAGTCCCGCAAGATCCTGGAGATCCCCGGGCTGAAGGTCTCCGGCACCTGTGTGCGCGTCCCGGTCTTCTCCGGCCACTCCCTCCAGGTCAACGCCCGCTTCGCCCGCCCGATCAGCGTCGAGCGCGCCACGGAGCTGCTGGCGGACGCCGAGGGCGTCGTCCTCACCGACATCCCGACCCCGCTCCAGGCGGCCGGCAAGGACCCGTCCTACGTGGGGCGCATCCGCCGGGACGAGACCGTGGACAACGGCCTCGCCCTGTTCGTCTCCAGCGACAACCTCCGCAAGGGCGCGGCCCTGAACGCGGTGCAGATCGCGGAGCTGGTGGCGGCCGAACTCAAGGGCTGAACCGGCCGGCCTTCTGCGTCAGGGCCTCCTGACCTCGTAGAGGAAGCAGCCGTACTCGACGGCCCGGACGTGGACGAGCGCCACGGACGGGTCGTCGAACGCTTCCCGGAAGGCCTTCTCGAAGCCCTCGGCCGAGGGGTCCTCGACGAGCCGGCCGCCCAGGATGCGGCCCTCGGCGGAGTAGCGGCGGACCGTGCGGTGGGCGTCGGTGAAGGGCAGTCCGTCGTCGGCCGGGCCCGGGCAGGGGTCGGCGTGGACGAAGACGGGGCCCTGTTCGTCGTAGGCGCCGGGGTCGGCGCCCGTCTCGGCCGCCCAGCGGCGCAGGGGGGCGTACGAGACGAGCGCGATCCGCTCCCCCGGCCGGCTGCGGCGCAGGCAGCAGCGCAGGGGGGGGCGTCGCCCTCCGTGTCGGTGAAGGGGACGGTGGGGCGGCCGGCGTCGTCGGTGACGCGGAGTTCCTTCAGCGCCCGGGGTGCGACGGGGCGTGCGGGGTACGTCGTGGTCATGCGTTCCAGGTTCACCCGCGGCGCCCCCGCCCACCGGCGGCTTTCGGACGTCGAGCTCAGGCCGTCGTACGCCATTCCGGGGCGAGCACGGACCAGACCTCCTCGTCGTGGCGCCTGCCCCGGTACAGGTGGCTCTGGCGCAGGACGCCCTCCTTCGTCATCCCGAGGCGGCGGGCCACCGCGATGCTGGGCTCATTGCCCGACGAGACCACCCACTCGACGCGGTGGATGCCCCGCTCGCGCACGGCCCAGTCGACGATGACGCGGACGGCCCGCGTCACCAGGCCGCGCCCCGTCGCCGCCGGCTCCAGCCAGCAGCCCGCCTCCGCGACGCCCTGCTCGGCGTCGAACCGGCGGAACAGCACCGCGCCGACCAGCCCGCCGTCGAGGCGGATGCCGTACAGCCGCCCGGTGTCGGCCGCGGCCCGCTCGGCGTAGGTGCGCAGGAAGCCGCGGGCGGACTCCAGGTCCGTCACCACGTCCGGGAGCCCGTTGAAGCGGCCGATGAACTCCCGGCCGCGGTCGAGGTGGGCCAGGAACTCCTCGGCGTGCCGGGGCTCCAGCGGGCCGAGTTCGGCCCCGTCCTCCCCCAGGGACATCGCGTACATCTCACCTTCCAGGTCTGTCGCGCCAGTGATCCGAAGTACGGTCGTCAGGATCTCAACTTGCAGGAGGTGCCGGTGGCCTCGACCACAGCAAAGTCCTGCCCCGACTGCGGAGCGCCGCTGCCCGCCCGGACCGGCGACGCGGGCGGTGCGGCGTCCTGCTCCGCCTGCCGCCGGACCGCCGGGACCACCGCCGGCCGGGTACGTCCGTGTACCGCGCCGAGGTCCTCGACGTGCTGCGCGTCGAAGGCGACCGGATCGTGGAGGTCACGTCCTTCGAGCCGCACCTGTTCCCGGCGTCCGGCCTGCCACCGCGGCTGTGACACGGCGGAGGGCGCCCGGTGACGGCACCGGGCGCCCTCATGGCCGTGGGGGGCGACTACCGCGCGTCGGCCGCCTGGGCCTTCAGGGCGCGCTCGACGCCCGAGCGGGACTCGGAGACGAGGCGGCGCAGGGCCGCGTTCGGCTCGGCGGAGGCCAGCCAGGAGTCGGTCTTGCGCAGGGTCTCCTCGGAGACCTGGACGGCCGGGTAGAGGCCGACCGCGATCTGCTGGGCGATCTCGTGCGAGCGGGACTCCCAGATGTCCTTCACGACGTCGAAGTACTTGTCCGTGTACGGCGCGAGCAGCTCACGCTGGTCGGTCTGGACGAAGCCGCTGATGACGGCCTCCTGGACGGCGTTGGGCAGCTTGTCGGACTCGACGACCGACGCCCACGCCTCCGCCTTGGCCTCCGGCGTCGGCCGGGCGGCGCGGGCGGTGGCCGCGTGGCGCTCGCCGGCGGCCGTCCTGTCGCGCTCGTACTCGCCGGCGATCTCCGTCTCGTCGAACCGGCCGACGGCGGCGAGCCGCTGGACGAACGCCCAGCGCAGCTCGGTGTCGACGACGAGGCCCTCGATCGTCTGCGAGCCGTCCAGCAGGGCCTCCAGCAGGTCCAGCTGCTCGGGCTCACGGGCAGTCGCCGCGAAGGCGCGCGCCCAGGCGAGCTGGTGGTCGGAGGACGGGGCGGCGGTCCGCAGGTAGGCCAGCGTGGCGTCGGTCCAGCGGGTCAGCAGGGCCTCGCGGGCGGCCGGGGCGGCGTACAGGTCGACGGCGAGCTTGACCTGGCGGTGCAGGGACTGCACCACGCCGATGTCGGACTCCTTGCCGATGCCGGAGAGCACCAGGGAGAGGTAGTCGCGGGTGGGCAGTTCGGCGTCCCGGGTCATGTCCCAGGCCGACGCCCAGCACAGGGCGCGCGGCAGGGACGCCTCGAAGTCGCCGAGGTGCTCGGTGACGAAGGCGAGCGACTTCTCGTCGAGGCGGACCTTGGCGTACGACAGGTCGTCGTCGTTGAGCAGCACGACGTCCGGCCGGCGCTTGCCGACCACCTGCGGTACGGCGGTCAGCTCGCCGTCGACGTCCAGCTCCACGCGCTCGTCGCGCACCAGCTTGCCGCTCGCGTCGTCGAGGCCGTAGAAGCCGACGGCGATGCGGTGCGGGCGCAGGGTCGGCTCACCCTTGGCGCCGGCCGGCAGCGCCGGGGCCTCCTGGCGGATCGCGAAGGAGGTGATGACGCCGTTGTCGTCGGTCTCGATCTCCGGGCGGAGGACGTTGATGCCCGCCGTCTCCAGCCACGCCTTCGACCAGGCCTTCAGGTCACGTCCCGAGGTCTCCTCCAGGGCGCCGAGGAGGTCGGAGAGGCGGGTGTTGCCGAACGCGTGGCGCTTGAAGTAGGCCTGGACGCCCTCGAAGAACGCGTCCATGCCGACGTACGCGACGAGCTGCTTCAGGACGGACGCGCCCTTGGCGTAGGTGATGCCGTCGAAGTTGACCAGGACGTCGTCGAGGTCGCGGATCTCGGCCATGATCGGGTGGGTGGACGGCAGCTGGTCCTGCCGGTAGGCCCACGTCTTCATGGAGTTGGCGAAGGTGGTCCAGGAGTGCGGCCAGCGGCTGTCGGGCGCGTACGCCTGGCAGGCGATGGAGGTGTAGGTGGCGAACGACTCGTTCAGCCACAGGTCGTTCCACCACTCCATGGTGACCAGGTCGCCGAACCACATGTGGGCCAGCTCGTGCAGGATCGTCTCCGCGCGCAGCTCGTACGCCGCGTCGGTCACCTTCGACCGGAACACGTACTGGTCCCGGATGGTGACCGCGCCCGCGTTCTCCATCGCGCCCGCGTTGAACTCCGGCACGAACAGCTGGTCGTACTTCTTGAACGGGTACGTGTAGTCGAACTTCTCCTGGAACCAGTCGAAGCCCTGCCGGGTCACCTCGAAGATCGCGTCCGAGTCGAGGAACTCGGCGAGGGAGGGCCGGCAGTAGATGCCCAGCGGCACGCTCTGCCCGTCCTTCTCGTACACGCTGTGCACGGAGTGGTACGGGCCGACGATGAGCGCGGTGACGTACGTCGAGATCCGGGGCGTCGGCTCGAACTCCCACACGTCGTCCTTGGGCTCGGGCGTCGGGGAGTTGGAGATGACGGTCCAGCCGCTCGGCGCCTTCACCGTGAACTGGAAGGTGGCCTTGAGGTCGGGCTGCTCGAATGAGGCGAAGACCCGGCGGGCGTCCGGCACCTCGAACTGCGTGTACAGGTAGGCCTGCTCGTCGACCGGGTCGACGAACCGGTGCAGGCCCTCACCGGTGTTGGTGTAGGCGCAGTCGGCGACCACGCGCAGGATGTTGCGGCCCTCCAGCAGGCCCGGGAGCTCGATCCGGGAGTCCTTGAACACCTCGGCCGGGTCGAGGGTGTCCCCGTTGAGGATCACCTCGTGGACGGTCGGTGCCACCAGGTCGATGAAGGACGCGACCCCTCCCCCGTCCGACACGTCGAAGCGCACCGTGGTCACCGACCGATAGGTGCCGCCCTCCTGCGCGCCGGAGAGGTCGAGTTCGATCTCGTACGAGTCAACGGTGAGCAGCTCCGCCCTCTGCTGCGCCTCTTCGCGAGTCAGGTTTGTGCCAGGCACGCGGTCATCTCCTCGTTATGTGTGGGTTGCGCCATCCTTCCACGTGCCCACGGGGTTGGGCGACGACGCTGTCCCGGAGGTTCGGCACCGGACGAGGCCCGGCGCCCGCGCCCGCGTCGGCGTCGGCGGGCGGCCCGGGCCGCGGTTCCGGCCCGGCTCGGTCGTTCCGGCCCGGCTCGGTCAGGTCCGGGGGCTGCCCGCGGCGGGCCGCGCGTAGGGCCGGCGCGCCGGTGCGGCGGGGGAGGCGAGCTGCGTCGGCGCCGTACGCGGGCCCAGTTGACCCACCACCGTCGCCCCGAACGCCAGCGCCATCCCCGCCAGCTGTACCGCCGTCAGGGCCTGTCCGAGCGCGGCCCAGCCGACGACCGCCGCGGTGAGCGGGGAGAGCGGACCGAGGAAGGTGACCTGGGTGGCGGTGAGCCGGCCGATGCCGCGGAACCAGAGCCAGTAGGCGACCGCCGTGTTCGCGAGGGCCAGGTAGAGGTAGCCGCCGACGGCACGGCCGTCCAGGGCCGGCGGGGCGCCCTCGACGAGGAAGGCGACGGGGGCGATGAGCAGGCCGCCCGCGGTGAGCTGCCAGCCGGTGAGGGCGAGGGGTCCGACGCCCTCGGGGCGGCCCCACTTCTTGGTCAGAACGGTGCCGGCCGACATGGAGGCCGTGGAGGCGAACGCCGCCAGCAGGCCGAGCGCGTCCAGCGCTCCGGCGGCCTTCAGCACGACCAGGCTGACGCCGAACGCGGCCGCGATGCCGGTCAGCAGGGCCCGGGCGGTCGGCCGCTGCCCGAGCACCACCGCCGAGAGGCCCACGACGAGGAGCGGCGCGACCGAGCCGACGACGGCCGCCATACCGCCGGGCAGTCGGTAGGCGGACAGGAAGAGGAGGGGGAAGAAGGCGCCGATGTTCAGCGCGCCGAGCACCGTCGCCTTGCCCCACCAGGCGCCGCGCGGCAGCACGCGGGCGATCGCGAGCAGCACCAGACCGGCGGGGAGGGCGCGGGCGAGGGCGGTGAAGAGGGGGCGGTCGGCCGGGAGGAACTCGGTGGTGACGGCGTAGGTGGTGCCCCACGAGAGGGGGGCGAGGGCGGTGAGCAGGACGGTCGCGGGCCGTTTCATGGCCGGCACCCCTCTTCGAGACGGCTGGATGGTCGGTGGCGATGGGCCGTCGATGACGACGGACCTGAGGTCGCGGCGGCGCTGCAAGGCGCCGAGCAGGACCCGATTCACTTGGTCATAAGTAGCTTAGCGCTAAGCAACTAGTCGTCAAGCTACTTTCTTGCGGGTGACCGGAATCCGGCGGATACTCCCTCGTATGAGCGCACAACGCAGGGACGCCGTCGACGCGATCATCGAGCAGTGGGCGGCCGAGCGGCCCGACCTCGACACCACCGCCATGGAGATCTTCGGCCGGATCTACCGGCTGTCCCGCGCGGTGGGCGACCGGGTGGACAAGGCCTACGCGACCCTCGGCGTCGGACGCGGCGAGTTCGACGTGCTGGCCACCCTGCGCCGCTCCGGCAAGCCGTACACCCTCTCGCCGCGCCAGCTGTCGGCGACGCTCATGCTCACCACCGGCGGCATGACCGGCCGCCTCGACAAACTGGAACGGGCCGGGCTGCTGCGCCGCTCCCCCGACCCGCACGACCGCCGGGCCCTTCAGGTGACACTCACCGAGCAGGGGCTGGCACTGGTCGAGGAGGCGGTCGGCGCGGGCCTCGCCGTCCAGACGGAGGCGCTGACCGCCGCCCTCAACGCCGAACAGGCCGACCAACTGGCCGACCTGTTGCGGGAGTTGCTGCTCGCGACGGAGCGGTAGCGCCGGAGAGGGAGAGCCGAAGAGGAAGGGCCGGAGGGGGAGCGCCGGAGAGGGAGCGCCGGAGGGGGCGGAGGAGGCCCGGCGAGGGAGGGCCCCTTCTCAGTCGACGTGCGCGACGAGGGCGGCCTCGATCGCGGAGGGGTCGGCGGTGTCGGCCGCCCAGGCCGCGTACCCGTCGGGGCGCACCAGCAGCGCGGTGCGCCGGTCGCCGGCCCAGTGCGCCACGGTCAGCCGGTCCTTGCGGGCGTCGCCCCGGTCGTCGTCCGCGCCCTTGGGGACGATCAGGACGAAGTGGCCGCCGCGCAGGGCCTCGTGGAGGCGGGCGCCGCCGGCGAGGCGGACGTCCGGCACACGGGTTCCGGTGAGGCGGTGGGCGCCGCGCGGGGCCGGGTAGCGGTAGCCGAGGCCGGTGATCTGACCGAGGACCCTGCGGCGGACGGGGGCGGCGACATCGAGGAAGGCGGCGCCCGCGGTGCGCAGCGCGAGCATCCAGGGGCTCCTGGCCATGGCGAAGCGCACGATGCCCCCACTGCTGAGCAGCACCGTCCGGCCCACGGGGTGACGTTCGGCCTGGTAGGTGTCGAGGAGGGCGTCGCCGCCGTGGCCGTGGACCACCTGGGCGAGCTTCCAGCTCAGGTTGGCCGCGTCCTGCAGCCCCGTGTTCATTCCCTGGCCACCGGCCGGGGTGTGCACATGCGCGGCGTCACCGGCCAGGAAGACACGGCCGACGCGGTAGGCGGGCGCCTGGCGTTCGTCGCTGTGGAATCGGGACAGCCAGCGGGCGTCGTGCATCCCGAAGTCCCGGCCGAGGGCGAGACGGGTGACCTCCTTGACCTCGTCGAGGCCGACCGGCTCGTCGTCGGGGACGTCGCGGCCGCGGTACCAGCAGATCACCCGGTAGTACCCGTCGCCGAACGGCACGAGAAAGGCGAAGGCGTCCCGGACGGCGTTGACGGTGAGCAGCGTCTCGGGCTCCTCGGCGAGGCGGACGTCCGCGAGCATGACGGAACGGATCGCCGAACGACCGGGGAAGGGCAGGCCGACGGCGTTCCGCACGGCACTGCGCATGCCGTCGGCGCCGACGACGTACCCGGCGCGCAAGGTCTCGCCCTCACCGGCGGGCGTACGCACTTCGACGGTCACGCCGTCCGCGTCCTGGGCGAGGCCGGTCACCTCCGTCTCGTACCGGAACTCCGCGCCGGCCTCCACCGCGCGCCGCTCCAGAACCTTCTCCACCTCGTACTGCGGAATGACGAGGGCGTGCCTGAAACGGGAGGGGAGCGTGTCGAGCGAGAGTTCGAGCCGACGGTAGAGGCGGAAGCGGTCGATGCGACGGCCGACGGCCTCCAGCTCGTCGGCGAGACCCCGCGCGTCGAGCTGCTCGAGACTGCGGGCGTGCAGGACGAAGGCGCGGGACAGGTTGCTGATCCCCCGGGGGCGCTTCTCCAGCACGGTGACGGGGACCCCGGCGGTGGCGAGGTCCCCGGCGAGAAGAAGACCGGTGGGGCCCGAGCCGACGACCAGGACGGGGCGGGGGCTGGGGCCGGGGCCGGGGGTTTCCGCTGAGGTGGACACCGGGGTGCTCACCGGGGTGCTCGCGACTTCGCGGGTGTTCGCGCCTTGGGGGGTGCCCGCGCCTTGGGCGGTGTCCGCGTCGTGCGGGGTGCCGTTCATGCCGTTCACGCCGTTCACGCCGTTCATGAGAGGCCTCCTGGGTGCCGACACAAAAGTTGACCACGTGGGGTCGTTCTACGCCCATCGCCCACGCTTATCTGCCCACGCCCATTTGCCCACGCTCGTTGGCCTACCCGTGTTTGCCTACCCGTGTTTGCCTACCCGTGTTTGCCTACCCGTGTTTGCCTACCTGTGTTTGCCTACCCTTGTTTGCCCACGATCGTTGGCTCTACCCTCGCTGACATGCCTCGCCGCTCCGACGCCACCCGCACCGCCATTCTCGACGCCGCCCGCGAGCGCTTCGCCGCCGACGGCTATGAACGGGCCACCATCCGGGCCATCGCCCGGGACGCGCGCATCGACCCCTCGATGGTGATGCGCTACTACGGCAGCAAGGAGGGCCTCTTCGCGGCCGCCGTCTCCATCGATCTCGAGTTGCCCGACCTCGCCCCACTCACCCGCGACGAGGTCGGTCGCGCCCTGGTGACCCACTTCCTCGGCATGTGGGAGCAGAGCGAGATCCTCACCGCCCTCCTCCGGGTCGGCGCGACCAACCAGGCCGGCGCCGAGCGGATGCAGGACATCTTCCGCGACCAGCTCCTGCCGGTGGCCGGTGCGGTGTGCCCGGACCCGGAGCAGGTACCGGCCCGGGCGGCGCTCTGCGCCAGCCAGTTGCTCGGGCTCGCGCTCACCCGTTACGTCCTGCGTCTCCCGCCGGTCGTGGCGCTGACCCGCGAGGAGGTCGTGGCCTGGCTGGGCCCCACCGTCCAGCGGTACCTGACCGCACCGCACCCGTAGGCGCTGTCCGGCAGGGGGAGCCGTACACGACCGAGGGCGCCGCGCCCGGCGTCGTACGGCGGTGTGCGCGTACGGACGGCGGGGGCGGCGCCCTCGGGTGGGTGTGCGGTGGAGCGGAAGTGCGCGTCGGCGTCGCCGACGGCCACCGGCTCTCGCCGGGGTCAGGCCTTGGCCTTGGCCTTCGCCTCGCCCTTGACGGCGATGTTGGAGCTCGTGGTGTCCTGCCGGTCCTTGGACCTGTCGAGGACCCACACCAGGCCGGCGATGATCACGAAGAGCGCGATCGGAGCCACGACGTAGAGGCCCAGCGTCTCGATGACGCTCAGGCCCTGGCCGGGGTCGTCGCCGTCGTCGCGGGTCAGCGCGAGCGCGGGGGACGACATGAGCAGCATCATCAGCGTCGTACCGGCGGCCAGGGCGCCGGCGCGCAGGGCGTTCTTCTTGTCCACGGTGCAAAAGTAGCGAACGCCGGGGAGGGACGCGCGCGCGGGGTGCCTTATGGGATCGGTGGCGTCGGCGCGAACGTGGACTGGGGGCTGCCGCACCAGACCCCCCGCATCGCCCTGAACGGGCCTCGCCCTCGAACTCCCCCGGAGGGGGCACGCCCGGACGGGCTGATTTCGCCGATCCCCGCTCACAAGGCACCGGTCGGCCGACTTTCCCCTCGCTCACAAGGCACCGCTCGGCCTGACTTCCCCCCGCTCACAAGGCACCGCTCGGCCTGACTTCCCCCCGCTCACAAGGCACCGCTCGGCCTGGCTCCCCCCCCGCTCACAAGGCACCGCTCGGACCGGCCGGGCCGCCATCGCGCAGCACCTCGATCAGCGCCCACAGTCTCGGTGACCCCGCCAGTTCCTCCAGTGTCACCGGGCGGCCCTCCGCGTCCGCGACGGGCAGGCGCCAGTTCGGGTACTGGTCCCAGGTGCCCGGGAGGTTCTGGGGGCGGCGGTCGCCGACTCCGTCCGGGAGCCAGACGCCGATCATGCGGGCGGGGGTGCGCAGCAGGAAGCGGTGGACGGCCTGGATCTCGGCCTCCTCGGAGGAGGTGTCGCTGCCGCCGCCGGTGCCGTGGAGGAGGCCGAGGCGGGCGAGGAACTCGAGCCACTCGCCGGTGTCGGCGGCGGCCTCCGCGCGTTCCTCCTCCAGCGGGCGGGTCAGGAGACCGAGACGGTCGCGGAGTTCGACGTGTTCGCCGGTGAGGCGGGCGGCGGTGGAGGGCAGGTCGTGGGTGGTGGCGGTGGCGAGGCAGTCGGCGCGCCACTGGTCGGGGGGCAGCGGGCGGCCGTCGCCGTCCCAGTCGCGTTCGAACCACAGCACGGACGTGCCGAGCACCCCGCGTTCGCGCAGCGCCTCGCGCACCCCCGGCTCGACGGTGCCGAGGTCCTCGCCGATCACCACCGCACCGGCCCGCGACGCCTCCAGCACCAGGACGGCGAGCATGGCCTCGGCGTCGTAGCGGACGTAGGTGCCCTCGGTGGGCGGTTCGCCCTGGGGGACCCACCAGAGGCGGAACAGGCCCATGACGTGGTCGATGCGCAGGGCTCCGGCATGACGGAACAGCGCTCCGAGCAGGCGGCGGTAGGGGGCGTAGCCGGACTCGGCCAGCCGGTCCGGGCGCCAGGGCGGCAGGCCCCAGTCCTGGCCGCGCGCGTTGAAGGCGTCCGGGGGCGCGCCGACCGACATGCCGGCGGCGAGATACTCCTGCTGGGCCCAGGCGTCGGCCCCGCCGGGGTGCACGCCGACGGCGAGGTCGTGCACGATCCCGAGGGGCATGCCCGCCTCGCGCGCGGCGCGCTGGGCGGCGGTGAGCTGGGCGTCGGTGAGCCAGGCGAGGCGGGAGTGGAAGTCGACGCGGTCCATCAGCTCGGCCCGCGCCCGTGCGGTCTCGCCGGAGCGGGGGTCCCGCAGGCCCTCCGGCCAGCGGTGCCAGTCGGAGCCGTGCACCTCGGCGAGCGCGCACCAGGTGGCGTGGTCCTCCAGCGCCTCGCCCTCCTCGGCGAGGAAGTCGCAGTAGGCGGCCCGCCGGCCGGGCCCGAGGGGCACCCGCGCGACCAGTTCCAGCGCCTCCCGCTTCAGCTCCCACACGGCGTCCCGGTCGATCAGCGCGCCCTTCTCCAGTACGGCCTCGCGCAGCCGCCCGGCCCGCTCCAGCAGGCCCCGCACCCGGTCCGCGTCATCGACGTACGGGAACTCGGGGACGTCCTCGACCCGCAGATGCACGGGGTCGGGGAAGCGGCGGGAGGACGGCCGGTACGGGGAAGGGTCGGTCGGCGCCCCGGGCACGGCCGCGTGCAGCGGGTTGACCTGCACGAACCCGGCCCCCAGCGCCCGCCCGGCCCAGCCGGCCAGCTCGGCGAGGTCGCCGAGGTCGCCCATGCCCCAGGAGCGGCTGGACAGCAGGGAGTAGAGCTGGACGAGGAGTCCGTACGAGCGTCCCGTGGGCGTGGGCAGACGGGGCGGGGCCACGACCAGGTGGGCGCAGGCGGTGCGGCCGTCGGGGACGGTCGCGGTCACCGTGTGGACGCCCGGCGGGAGCTGTTCGACCGACGCGCGGGTCTCGCCCTGCTCGGTCTCGACCAGCAGCCGGGTGCCCGGCGGGAGGGCGGCGAGGGCGGCCGGCGTGCTGCCGCCGTGCCAGTGGACCACGGTCGGCGGCAGCAGCCGCGCGGCCTGCTCCGCTTCCCGGGCGGCGAGCGCGGCACGGACGGCCTCCGGGCCGCCCCCGTCGACGCCCAGCGCGGCCAGGGCGCGCACGACGGCGGTGGCCGAGGCCGTGACCGTACGGTCCGGTGACGGGCGGTAGGAGGTGGCGACGCCGTGCAGGGCGGCGAGGCGGGTCAGCTCCTCGTCGGGGGGTGCGGCCGGCCGGGGTGCGGTCATCTAGGGCCTCGTGACGTCGGAGTCCGCGGCGGCGAGCGGCGGTTCGCTGGTGAGGGGTTCGGCGTCGGGCAGCGGCGGCTCGCTGGTGAGCGGAGCCTCGGCGCAGGTTCCCTCCGCGCTGAACACGCAGACATGGAGTTCGTCGAGTACGGCGGACGGCTCCGCCGGGCGTTTGGAGCGGTTGGGGAGCAGGGGGTGGGTCGATGCGACCACGGTGGCCTCCTTGTCGGGCACGGCGCCGTCGTACGGTGCGCACGGCGGCGGCGTACGGCGTCTGACGGGTTACCGCAGCCCTACCCAGCGGGCGCGAGGGCAGACGTCCGTGACACGAACAGCGCGCATCTCGCCACATTTCTCACTCGGACATTCTTCTCTGAGTGCAGCAATTCGGGCGCGCCGGCCGCCTCCGGGCCGCCCGCGTGAACCGTCGACGGCGGGCCGGCCGACAGACAGGGTGTGAAACTGTTCCGCCCCATGAGGGGCCAGGGGGAGAGCGACACGGACGCGGCGTTGCTGCGGGCCGTGGCGGACGGGGACGCGGCGGCGCTGGCCACGCTGTACGACCGGCACGCGGGGTGGCTGCACGCCCGGCTGACCCGGCGCTGCGCCGATCCCGAGGTGGTGCGGGAGGTGCTGCAGGACACCTTCGTGACCGTGTGGCGGTCGGCGGCCGGACATCGGGGCGGGGAGGCGGGCGGCTGGCTGTGGACCATCGCCGCGCGGCGGCTCGTGGACGCGCGGCGGGTGCAGGAGCGGGCCGCACGGGTGGAGACGGCTCCCATGGACGCCGCCGGCGGCCAGGTTCCCTCCGCCGAGGAACGGGTGCTGGCCGGGCTGGAGTTCGGCGACGTCGGCACCGCCCTCGACCGGATATCGCCCGAACTGCGGGAGGTGCTGCGCGCGACCGTCGTCGACGGGCTCACCACGCGGGAGGCGGCCCGGTTGCTCGGCATACCCGAGGGCACCGTCAAGACCCGCGCGATGCGCGCCCGCGCCGAACTGCGCGCCGCCCTCGCCCAGTTGAGCCCGACATCGACCGCGACACCGACCCCGGCACCGGCGGGAGGCCCGGCATGAGCACCGACCACTGGCACACGTCCGACGACCTCGCCGCCCGCTATGCCGACGGCACCCTGCCGGAGGCGGACGCCTGGTCCCTGGAGAAGCATCTGGAGCGCTGCGGGACGTGCGCGCAGCGCGTCTCGGCGGCGGTACGGCGACTGCCCGCGCCCGCGCTGGTGCTGGCGGAGGTACGGGAGGCGGTGCTGGCGCAGGCGGCGGAGGCGGTGCCGGCGCAGGCGGTGCCGGGCGAGGTACGTGAGCTGTCGCCCGTACCGACAGACGCGGTGTCGGGCGGGACGCACGCGCCCTCGCCGGTGCTCGCGGAGGCCGTGGTGCCCGGCGAGACGCACGCGCCCTCGCCGGTGCCGGGGCGGACCGAGCCGGGCGGGACGCGGGCGCCCTCGCCGCCGGTACCGCCGCTGCCGGCGGGCCCCCGCGCCCGTCTGTGGTCCTCCTTCCTCGGCCGGGCCCTCTGGGCCGCCGGGCCCGCCGTCCGCGGCGCCTGGCTGCCCGCCGTGCTGCTCGTCGCCCTGGGGGCGCTCGCCCTCGCGTACGGCGCCGGGGTCGACGGGGCCCGCCCGCTGTTGCTGGCCGCCGCGCCGGTCGTGCCCGTGCTCGGGGTCGCCCTGTCCTACGGCCCGCACGCCGATCCGCTGCACGAGATCACGGCGGCCACGCCCTCCGGCGGGCTGCGGCTGCTGCTGACGCGGACGGTGGCCGTCCTCGCCGTCAGCCTGCCGTTGCTCACCCTCGCGGGCCTGCTGCTGCCCGCCTCCGGGGCGCCCGGCGCGGCCGCCTGGCTGTTGCCGGGGCTCGCGCTGACGCTGGCCACGCTGGCCCTGGCCGGGTACGTCGGCTGCCGTGTAGCCGCGGCGGTGACCGGCGGGGGCTGGCTGTGCGCCGTGCCCGTCCCGGCGCTGGTCTCGTCCGCCGACGCCCCGCTCACCCCCCTGACCGCACAGCTGTCCCTCTTCCTGGAGGGCCCGCTCGCCCAGGGCGCGTGGGCGGCGGCGGCCGTGCTGTGCGCCGCCGCGCTGGCCGCCCGCCGGACCGCCTACCGCCCGGAACGGCCGTGAGCGCGACCGCGATCCCCTCGCCCTTCTCACCGTCTGGAGAACCGTTGAGCACGATCCGAGTGACCGGTCTGCACGTCCGGCACCGCAGAACCGTCGCCCTCGACTCGGTGGACCTCGACCTCGGCCCCGGTGTGCACGGCCTGCTCGGTCCGAACGGCGCGGGAAAGACCTCGCTGGTCCGGGTGCTGGCCACGGTCGCCGCGCCGACCGGCGGCCGGGTGGAGCTGCTCGGGGACGATGTCGCCGACCACCGGCGGCGGGCGGCGGTGCGGCGGCGCCTCGGGTATCTGCCGCAGGAGTTCGGCTTCTACCCGGGGTTCACCGTGCGCGAGTTCGTCGCGTACATGGCGTGGCTGAAGGAGATGCCCGCCGCCGAAACCCCGGCCGCCGTCGAACGGGCCGTCGCCCGCGTCGGTCTGGCCGACCGGATCGACACGAAGGTGAAGACGCTGTCCGGCGGGATGGTCCGCCGTCTCGGTATCGCGCAGGCCATCGTCAACGACCCGCGGGTGCTGCTGCTGGACGAGCCGACCGCCGGTCTCGACCCGGAGCAGCGCGTGGAGTTCCGGGCGCTGCTCCGCGAGCTGGGCGCGTCCTCGACCGTCGTCGTCTCCACGCACCTGGTGGAGGACGTGGCGGCGGCGTGCACGGAGGTCACCCTCGTCGAGTCGGGCCGGGTCGCCTACCGCGGCACCCCCGCGTCGCTGACCGAGCTCGGCACCTCGGCGGACGGCGTCGGCGACCATCCGATCGAGCGCGGCTACACGGCGGCCCTGCGCGCCCACCGCGCGTCCGCCGCGACGCCGGAAGGGGCGGCGCGATGACCCTCGTGGCGGAGCGGACGGACCGCGTGCGGGCGGCCGCGCACCATCCCTTGCGCGCCGAGGCCGTCCGCGGCCTGGCGCCCTGGGCCGGTGCCGCCGTCCTGCTGACGCTCGCGGGGGCGATGGCCGCCACCTCGGAGCGGTGGCAGGGCGGCTGGGCCGAGACCCGGGACCAGTTGTCCGCGGCGGCCGGTCTGCTCGGTGTCCCGCTGGCGCTGGCCGCGGGCTGTTGGCACGGCGGGCGCGAGCGCAGACGCCGTACGGACGAGCTGATGGCGACGGTCGTGCGGGGGCGGCTCGGCCGGCTGCTGGCGTCGGCGTTCCCGCTGGTGCTGTGGGTGGTCGCCGGGTACGCGGCCGCGGCCGTGCTCGCCCTGCTCGCCACCTGGTACTGCGCGACGGGTGACGGGCCGTACCTCGGGTCGGTCCTCGCGAACGCGGTCGTGCTGGCGTCCGCCACCCTGGTGGGCCAGGTCGTGGGGCGTGTGGTGGCGTGGCGGATGACGGCGGCGCTGCTGGCGGCGGGCGCGTACGTCGGCGTGGGAGTCCTGACGTACGACCACCGCAATGCCGTCGGCGCGTTGTCCTCGGTGGGGCAGGGCGCGGCCGGCTCGGTCGCGGTGTGGTGGCAGCCGGTGGCGATCGCCGGATGGACGGGGGGCGTGGCGGTCGCCGCGGTCCTCGCCCACGGCGCCCGCCGCCGCTGGACCGCCCTGGTGCCGCTGGCCGCCGCGGGCGTGGCGGGCACGCTGCTGCTGCAGACCGGCGACGGCCTGTGGCACACCGGCCCGATCGCCCGGCGGCAGGTGTGCGACACCTCCACCACCCCGCAGATCTGTGTGAACGCCCGCTACGAGAAGCTTCTGCCGCAGGTCAAGGACGCTCTGTCCGGCCTCACCGGCCGGCTGGAGGGCGTACAGAACCTGCCGGTGCGCTTCGAGGACCGGCCGGGCCGGCCGGCGCGGGACGAGGTCGAGCTGCCGATGCTCACACCGATCGGTTCGAGCGTCGTACGGGGGCGGCTCACCGATCCCGGGAACTACGCGTGGGCGGCGGGGATGGCGCTGTACGGGAGGTCCTACTGCGACAGGACGGACCCGCGCCTGGATCCGGTCGACGACGCTGTGGAGCACTATCTGGCGCCCAGCCCGATGGAGAAGTTCTTCGACGAGCAGTTCGCCACGAGGAGCGCGCAGGAGCGCGCCCGGCACGAGGCGCGGCTCGCGGCCCGCGCCCGCCTGAAGGCGATGGGCGAGGAGGAGCGCCGCGCCTGGCTGTCGGCGTACTTCGCGACGGCCGACGAGTGCGACCCGAGCGAGGTGCCGACCCTGTGACCGGTGACATCCATCCGCACGCCCGCGCGCAGGCCGGCACCGCGCTCGGCCGTACGCTCCTCTACGCCCTCTCGCGCTCCGGCACCGCGCTCGACGGCCCACTCCTGTACGCCCGCTCGCGTACCGTCCCGCGCGCCCTGGCCGCGCTGTGCGCCACCGCCGGTCTCGCTCTGTGGGGCGCACACGGCCCGGACGCCTCGCCGGATCCGGACCGGCTGGCACCGGTCGTGGCGCTCGCGCCCCTGTTCGCGGCGGCGGTGATCGGGACGACCCTGCACTCCGAGTCCGACGAGCTGGACCGTACGGCCGCGCGCCCCTGGTGGCGGCGGCGAGCGGTCCATCTCCTGGCCCTCACCGCGCTCGCCGCGGCCCTGCTGTCGGCGATGGTGCTCGGGCAACCGTCCGGGTTCGGCCCGTCCGCCCTGCTGCGCGACACGCTCGGCGCCACCGGTCTCACGGCGGCCGCTGCCGCCCTGCTCGGCGCCCGGCTGAGCTGGCTGCCCGCCTTGGGCTACGCCGGCGCGGTGTACCTGGGGGCGGCCGGTCCGCGGGGGCGCGCGGCCACGGTGTGGGCGTGGCCGGTGCGGCCGGGTGACGAGCCGGGCGCCTGGGCGGTGGCGCTGGCCGCCTTCACGGTGGGCGGGGCGCTGTACGTCGTGCGCGGGGCGCGCGGGGAGGGGGCGCGCGCCTGAGCGCACCGTCGAGGAGTGCGCGCCCGCACCGTGGAAAGGGCGCACCCGTGACGGCACCCCGACGAGGGCCCCGCGCTGGTGGAGGCGTGGGGCCCCTTGAGGTCACCGGGTATGCAAAAGCCCGGATCGTCGTCAGGCGGAGATGCCGTCGATCCGGGCCAAGGCGTCGTCCGCGCCGTACGGCTGCAGATACGGCAGCCAGCGCGGGTCCCTATGGCCGGTCCCGATGATGCGCCAGGCCAGGCCGGTGGGTGGGGCGGGTTTGTGGCGCAGCCGCCAGCCGATCTCGACGAGGTGCCGGTCGGCCTTCACATGGTTGCAGCGGCGGCAGGACGCCACCACGTTGTCCCATGCGTGCTTGCCCCCGCGGCTGCGCGGGATGACGTGGTCGACGCTGGTTGCGACGCCACCGCAGTACATGCACCGGCCCCCGTCGCGGGCGAACAGCGCCCGCCGGGTCAGAGGAACGGGCCCCCGATAAGGAACCCGGACGAATCGCTTGAGCCGGACCACGCTGGGTGCGGGGACAGTGACGGTCGCGCTGTGCATGAAGGCGCCGGACTCTTCCAGGGAGACTGCCTTGTTCTCCAGGACGAGGACCAGCGCGCGGCGGAGCGGTACGACGCCGAGAGGCTCGTACGACGCGTTAAGGACCAGGACATGCGGCACGGATGCCTCCTCGGGCGTCGGCGGCGCGTGGCTCGCGCCGGGACGATCTGTGGTCAGTCTCCCCTCTTGCCTGGTGAACGCGCCACCATCTCCCGGTAACGGGCTGGGAGTGTTTTCGACCACATCGGAAGCATCCCCCGGCGCACGACCAGTTCAAGCGCGGGTGAGCACGGTCTCTCCTTCGGGCATCCGGGCGAAGCACACACAATGCCCCGTTAGTGTGGTGGTCCTGCCCGTCCGGTGACCTTTTCGTGACCTTGAACACCCTGACCGCCGACCGCCGCGCCGGACGGAGCAGTGCCGCAGTGGAGGTACCTGCCGTGTCCTTGTCCGCCGTCCTACTGGCCGCCGGCACGTCGCCGTCGCCGACTCCCTCCGAGTCGCCGACGGTGACGGTCCCGACCCTCCAGGACGCCCAGGAGAGCGCGACGAACGCCGCCAGCTGGGTCGAGGAGAACTGGTCGACGTGGCTCGCGATCGGTCTGAGGGTCCTGCTGATCCTGGTGATCGCGGGGATCCTGAGAGTGGTGGTGCGGCGGGCGATCACCAAGCTCATAGACCGGATGAACCGCACGGTGCAGGCGGTGGACGGCACGGCCCTGGGCGGTCTGCTGGTCAACGCCGAGCGCCGCCGCCAGCGCTCGCAGGCGATCGGCTCGGTGCTGCGCTCGGTGGCGAGCTTCCTCATCCTGGGCACGGCCGGGCTGATGATCCTGGGCACGTTCGAGATCAACCTGGCTCCGCTGCTGGCGTCCGCCGGTGTCGCGGGCGTGGCGATCGGCTTCGGCGCCCGCAACCTGGTCACGGACTTCCTCTCGGGCGTGTTCATGATCCTGGAGGACCAGTACGGCGTCGGCGACCAGATCGACGCGGGCGTCGCCACCGGCGAGGTCATCGAGGTCGGCCTGCGCGTGACCAAGCTGCGCGGCGACAACGGCGAGATCTGGTACGTCCGCAACGGCGAGGTCAAGCGGATCGGCAACCTCTCCCAGGGCTGGGCGACGGCCGGCGTCGACGTCACCGTCAAGGCCACCGAGGACCTGGACAAGGTGAAGGCCACCCTCGACGGGGTCGCCGAGAAGATGGGCAAGGAGGAGCCCTGGAACGAGCTCCTGTGGAGCCCGATCGAGGTGCTCGGCCTGGACAGTGTGCTGCTGGACTCGATGGTCGTCCGCGTCTCCGCGAAGACGATGCCCGGCAAGTCCCTCTCGGTGGAGCGCGAGCTGCGCTGGCGCGTCAAGCGGGCCTTCGACGCGGCCGACATCCCCATCGTCGGCGGCCCGACCGTTCCGCCCGAGGCCGACCCGGACGCCGACCCGACGGCCGGCGTGGCGGCCCCGTCGGTGTATGCGAACACCGGGTCGCCGCAGTCGGCGGCGGCCTCACCGCTGACCCCGCCGAGCGCGGCGAAGTAGGTACGGCAGGCGAAGCAGCGGAACGGTTCAGCACGCTCGTTCGAGTGAACGACTGGGGCATTCCGGCGCGGTGTGCGCGCCGGAATGCCCCATCGTTCTGCCGGGGCACCCAGCGCGGGCTTAGCCTGGCATCAGCGTGACGAGGAGAACCCGGAATGAGCGCCGAACTGATCGTGGAGCCGGTCATGACGCAGCAGGACCCCATCGACTTGTTGATCGCGATCGAGAAGGCGTCAGTGGCGCCGATTCGACCCGAGTACATCGAGGGGATGGCCATCGTGCCGCCGACGCCGAACGACCAGCACAACGACGGTACCTTCGAGCTGAGCTATCAGTTTCGCGCAGCGGGCTTCCGCCTGGTGGGCATGGGCAACGGCTACCGTGCCGCCCACAAGGACGGCAGGACCATGGCCCTCCTCATTCCCGACTTCTACGTCCGTCGCCGCAGGCCGACAGAGCTCGACGAGTCGTACCGCAAGGCGCACAAGGGCTGGTATCCCATCGACATGGTCGCCCTCGTCGGCGAGGTCACCTCGACCAACCACGAGACCGACACAGGTCCGAAACTGCGCACCTACGCCGCCGTCGGCATCCCGGCCTATGTCCTGATCGACCGTCACGCCGGGACGGCCCACTGCTACACGGACCCCGTCCTCCCCGGCGACAAACCCACCGAGGCCTACTACGCCACCGACACCAAGGTCGACCTCGGGGACCCCCTCCCGCTCCCCGCGCCCTATCCCACCCTCGACACGGCCCCCTTCGTCGAGGACTGAGCCTCCCGCTCGGTCGGCCGCGACACCCACCGCCCCTGCCAGGTAACGACTCTGTTGCCTCGGGGGCGTTTTGTCTTTCCCTCCTTGACGGCTGCTTCTCCTCGGGCCTACCTTCCCTGCATCCGATAGGAAACCTTCCTAACAGTGATCCCCGGGGAATCCGCGATGGACTTCCCTCCGGCCTCACTGAGAAGCTGGGCAGCTCAGAAAGGCAGGTGTCGACCCCATGGCAGGAACCGCCGGTACGCCGGGCACCCCGCGCGTCCTGCGCGCCATGAACGACCGGGCCGCCCTGGACCTCCTGCTGGAACACGGCCCCCTGTCCCGGACCCGGATCGGCAAGCTCACCGGGTTGTCCAAGCCGACCGCCTCCCAGCTGCTGGCCCGGCTGGAGGCGGCGGGGCTGGTGCTGGCGACCGGCACCACCGAGGGCCGGCCCGGGCCCAACGCCCAGCTGTACGAGGTCAACCCGGCCGCCGCCTACGCGGCGGGGCTCGATGTCACCCCCGAGCGGATCCTCGCCGCCGTCGCCGACGTCACGGGCCGGACGGTGGGCGCCTACGAGGTGCCCACGCCCGGCAGGAAGGGCGCGGAGGCCGTCGTACGGCAGGTCACCGAGGCGCTCGACGGCACGGTGAAGGCGGCGGGGCTGGCCCGGGACGACGTGCGGCGGCTCGTCGTCGCGACACCGGGCGCCTTCGACCCCACCACGGGCCGTCTGCGCTACGCCTCCCACCTGCCCGGCTGGCACTCCCCCGCGCTGCTCGACGACCTCGCCGCAGCGCTGCCGATGCCGGTCGAGTACGAGAACGACGTCAACCTCGTCGCGGTCGCCGAACAGCGGCTCGGCGCGGCCCGGGGGCACGAGGACTTCGTGCTGCTGTGGAACGAAGGCGGCCTGGGCGCCGCCCTCGTCCTCGGCGGGCGGCTCCACCGCGGCTGGACCGGCGGCGCGGGAGAGGTGGGTTTCCTGCCGGTTCCCGGCGCACCCCTCGTCCGGCAGGTGACCAAAGCCAACAGTGGCGGCTACCAGGAGCTGGCCGGTTCGCAGGCCATCCCGCAGCTCGCCCGGGAGCTGGGCATCGGCGCCATCCCGACCGGGCCGTACGCCGAGGTCGCCGCCGCGCTCGTCGAGCGGGCCGCGGCCGAGGACACCGTCCTGCACCGACTGCTGCTCCAGACGTACGCGACCCGGCTCGCCACCGGTCTCGCCTCGCTCGTCTCCGTCCTCGACCCCGAACTCGTCGTCCTCAGCGGCGCCTCCCTGACCGCCGGCGGCGAGGTGCTCCGCGCCCTCGTCCAGGCCGAGCTGGAGGAACTGGCCGCCTCCCGGCCGAAGCTCGTCGTCGGCGACGTCACCGAACGGCCCGTGCTGCGCGGCGCGCTGGAGAGCGCGCTGGCCGCCACCCGCGACGAGGTCTTCGACACCTCGCGCTGAGCCCCACCCACAGACCCACCCCCCTTTCCGCTCTCTCCTCTTCCCTCACCTCACCCCGCCCTGTCCCTGGGAGGCCCCGTCATGCCCACACGCATACCCGAAGTCGTCCGAAACGCGGCTTTCGCCCTGACTGCCTCGACGGCCCTGCTCCTGACCACCACCGCCTGTACCGGCCAGTCCGCCGCCGGCGCGAGCGATGACGCGTCCAAGGACCAGACCATCACCTTCTGGCACGCCTGGAGCGCGCCGAACGAGGTGAACGCCGTGAAGGCGCTGATCGCCGGCTTCGAGAAGGCGCACCCCAACATCCATGTGAACGTCGTCGGCAACATGACCGACGACAAGATCAACCAGGCGCTGCGGGCGGGCGGCAGCAAGGCGCCCGACGTGATCTCGTCGTTCACCACCAACAACGTCGGCAAGTTCTGCTCCTCCGGCGCCCTGGTCGACCTCAACCCGTTCTTCAAGAAGTCGGGCATCGACCCGAACGCCACCTTCCCGAAGGCGATGAACGAGTACACCCAGTACGACCTGAACCGCTGTGCCGTGCCGCTGCTGGGCGACGCCTACGGCCTCTACTACAACAAGACCGCGTTCAAGAAGGCCGGCATCACCGCCCCGCCCAAGACCTGGTCCGAGTTCGAGACCGACGCCAAGAAGCTGACGATCCCCCAGGGCGACACGTACAAGCAGCTCGGATTCATGCCGAACTACCACGGCTGGGAGACGACGACCGAGCACTACATGGGCCAGTTCTCGCCGACCTACTTCAACAAGTCGGGCAAGTCGACCATCGCCACCGACCCGGCCGTCACCGACGCTCTGAAGCTGCAGAAGAAGCTCGTCGACGAACTCGGCGGCTTCCAGAAGCTGGAGAAGTTCCGCGCCGGTCTCGGCGACGAGTGGGGCCCCAAGCACCCCTTCCACACCGGCCAGGTGGCCATGCAGCTCGACGGCGAGTGGCGGCTGGGGATGGCCCTGGACGCCAAGCCGGACTTCGAGATCGGCGTCGCCCCGCTGCCCGTCCCCGACGACCAGCTGGACCAGTACGGCAAGGGCTACATCACCGGCACCATCGCCGGCATCGCCGCCACCAGCAAGAAGCAGAACGCGGCCTGGGAACTGGTGAAGTACATGACCACCGACACGGACGCGGTCGTGAACTTCTCCAACGCCATCCACAACGTGCCCTCGACGCTGGCCGCCCTGAAGTCGCCGAAGCTGAAGTACGACCCGCGCTTCAAGACCTTCCTGGACATCGCGGCGAACCCGTACTCGACCACCTCCCCGGCCTCGGTCAACGGCGGCGTCTACCTCACCACCATCCAGCAGCTCGGCTACGACTACGAGAGCGGCAAGCTCACCGACCTGCAGACGGGCCTGAAGAAGGCGGCCGCACAGATCGACACGGACATCGCGCAGGCGAAGTAGCGATGGCCACCCACACGTCGAGGGCGGGGCGCCGCCGGGCCGGCCTCGCTGCGAAGCAGCGGAAGCAGGCCCTGCGGACCCTCGCCTTCCTCTCGCCCTGGCTGATCGGTTTCGCGGTCTTCTTCGCGTACCCGATGATCTCGACCGTCTACTTCTCGTTCATGCACTACGACGGCTTCCGGCCGCCGACCTGGAGCGGGACGAAGAACTGGACGTACGTCTTCGAGTCCTACCCCTTCTTCTGGCCGGCCCTGCGCAACACGCTCTGGCTGGTCGTCATCATGGTGAGCCTGCGGGTCCTGTTCGGACTCGGGATCGGTCTGCTCATCACGAAGATCAAGACCGGTACGGGTGTCTTCCGCACCCTCTTCTACCTGCCGTACCTGGCCCCGCCGGTGGCGGCCACCATGGCCTTCGCCTTCCTGCTCAACCCCGGTACGGGCCCGGTCAACTCGCTCCTGGAGAAGATCGGCGTCCCGGCCCCGGCCTGGTTCAACGACCCCAGCTGGTCCAAGCCGGCCCTCACCCTGCTGGCCCTGTGGGGCGTCGGCGACCTGATGGTGATCTTCATGGCAGCACTGCTCGACGTACCGAAGGAGCAGTACGAGGCGGCCGAGCTGGACGGCGCGTCGCCGTGGCAGCGGTTCCGGTACGTCACCCTGCCGAACATCTCGCCGATCATCATGTTCGCCGTCGTCACCGGGGTCATCGCGGCGATGCAGTACTACACCCAGCCCCTGGTCGCCGGAAAGGTCGCCTCGGGTGTGATCCAGGGCGCGGGCACCATGTTCGAGCCCGGCTACCCCGAGCACTCCACCCTCACCCTCCCCCAGCTCGTCTACAACCTCGGCTTCCAGCGCTTCGACTACGGCTCGGCGTGTGTGGTGGCCCTGGTCCTCTTCGCCCTGTCGATGGCGTTCACCGCGCTCCTGATGCGGCGCCGGGGCGGTCTCATCCAGGCAGGTGACTGACATGGCCCAAGTACTGGAGCGACCGGTGGAGTTGAAGGCCCCCGCCTCGTCCCCCGAGCGCACGGCCCGGCGCAAGGCGCTCCTGGAGTGGATCGCGATCCACTCCCTCGGGGTCGCCGCCGCCCTCTTCTTCACCCTCCCCTTCGTGTTCGTCTTCCTGACCTCGCTGATGAGCGACTCCCAGGCCCTCAGCCGGGACCTGATCCCGCACACCTGGGAGTGGGCCAACTACCGGAAGGTCTTCGACACCCCCGGGTTCCTCACCTGGTGGAAGAACACGCTGATCTACGCCGGACTGGGAACGGTCCTCACCGTCGTGTCGTCGATCCCCGTGGCGTACGCGCTGGCCAAGTTCCGCTTCCGGGGCCGGAATCTCACGCTCATGCTGGTGATCTCGATGATGATGCTGCCTCCGCAGGTCGTCGTCATTCCGATGTACCTGTTCTGGGCGAAGCAGCTGGACCTGTCGGGCACGCTGTGGCCGATGATCATCCCGTTGGCGTTCGGCGACGCGTTCTCCATCTTCCTGCTGCGCCAGTTCCTGATGACCATCCCCAACGAGTACGTCGACGCGGCGAAGGTGGACGGCTGCGGCGACCTGCGCACCCTGCTGAAGGTCGTCCTGCCGATGGCGAAGCCCGGCATCGCCGCCGTCGCCCTCTTCCAGTTCTTCAACGCCTGGAACGACTACTTCGGCCCGCAGATCTACGCCTCCGAGAACCCGGCCGCCTGGACCCTCTCCTACGGCCTGGAGTCCTTCAAGGGCGCCCACCACACCGACTGGAACCTCACCATGGCGGCCACCGTGCTCGTCATGGCCCCGGTGATCCTCGTGTTCTTCTTCGCGCAGAAGGCGTTCGTCGAGGGCGTCACCCTGACCGGAGTCAAGGGTTGACTCGCTATGCCGTATCTCCCCGGGGGACGCTGTCCCCGATTGCCGCTGCGCGGCGGGCCGGACCCCCAGCCGATGACCATCGTCCCCAGCGCCTGAAAGCGAGGCACTCCTCAGTGAAACTAACCGTGGTCGGCGGCGGCTCGACCTACACACCCGAACTGATCGACGGCTTCGCCCGCCTGCGGGACACGCTCCCGCTGGAGGAGCTGGTCCTCGTCGACCCGGCGACGGAACGCCTGGAGCTGGTCGGCGGTCTGGCCCGCCGCATCTTCGCACGGCAGGACCACCCCGGCCGGATCGTCACGACCTCCGACCTGGACGCGGCGGTCGACGGCGCCGACGCCGTCCTCCTCCAGCTCCGCGTCGGCGGCCAGGCCGCCCGCGAGCAGGACGAGACCTGGCCCCTGGAGTGCGGCTGCGTCGGCCAGGAGACGACCGGCGCGGGCGGCCTCGCCAAGGCGCTGCGCACGGTCCCGGTGGTCCTGGACATCGCCGAACGGGTCCGCCGTAGGAACCCCCGCGCCTGGATCATCGACTTCACCAACCCGGTCGGCATCGTCACCCGCGCCCTGCTCCAGGCCGGGCACCGGGCGGTCGGTCTGTGCAACGTGGCGATCGGCTTCCAGCGCAAGTTCGCGGGGTTGCTGGGGGTCGCGCCCGCGGACGTCCATCTGGACCACGTCGGCCTCAACCACCTCACCTGGGAGACGGGGGTGCGTCTCGGCGGCCCGGAGGGCGAGGACGTCCTGCCGAAGCTGCTGTCCGACCACGGCGACACGATCGCGGCGGACCTGCACCTGCCCCGCCCCCTCCTGGACCGCCTGGCGGTGGTCCCGTCGTACTACCTGCGCTACTACTACGCCCACGACGAGGTCGTCCGGGAGCTGCGCACCAAGCCGTCCCGGGCGGCGGAAGTCGCCGAGATGGAACGGCGGTTGCTGCGGATGTACGGCGACCCGTCCCTGGACGCGAAGCCGGAGCTGCTGGCGCGGCGCGGCGGCGCCTACTACTCGGAGGCCGCCGTGGACCTGGCGGCCGCGCTGCTCACCGGCTCCGGCAGCCCCTACCAGGTGGTGAACGCGTACAACCACGGCACGCTGCCCTTCCTCCCGGACGACGCGGTGATCGAGATCCAGGCGGCGGTCGGCCCGAAGGGCCCGTCCCCGCTGCCGACGGCACCCCCGGACCCGCTCTTCGCGGGCCTCATGGCCAACGTGACCGCCTACGAGCACCTGGCCCTGGAGGCGGCCCTGCACGGCGGCCGGGACCGCGTCTTCCGGGCCCTCCTGGCCCACCCCCTGATCGGCCAGTACGAGTACGCCGACACGTTGACCGACCGACTCGTCGCACACAACCGGGAGCACCTCGCGTGGGCCTGACCGCAAGCGTCCTCGCCATCGACGCGGGCAACAGCAAGACCGACGTCGCCGTCGTGGCCGCCGACGGCGAGGTCCTCGCCACGGCCCGCGGCGGCGGCTTCCGCCCGCCCACCGTGGGCGTGGGCCCGGCGGTGGACGCCCTCGCCGACACCGTCACGCGCGCGTACACCGCCGCCGGCGTCACCTCGGCGACCCACGTCTCGGCCTGCCTGGCCAACGCCGACCTGCCCGTGGAGGAGGAACAGCTGGCGGCGGCCCTGCACGCACGCGCGTGGGGCGCGTCGGTGGAGGTCCGCAACGACACGTTCGCCATCCTGCGGGCCGGCGTGGCCGAGCCCCGGGGCGTGGCCGTCGTCTGCGGCGCCGGCATCAACTGCGTGGGCATGCGCCCCGACGGCCGTACCGCCCGCTTCCCCGCCCTCGGCCGCCTCTCCGGCGACTGGGGCGGCGGCTGGGGTCTGGCGGAGGAGGCCGTCTGGCACGCGGCGAGGGCGGAGGACGGCCGCGGCGGCCCGACGGCCCTGGCCCGCACGCTCCCGGCCCACTTCGCCCTGCCGTCCATGTACGCCCTGATCGAAGCCCTGCACCTGGAGCGCATCCCACCCGCCCGCCGCCACGAACTCACCCCCGTCCTCTTCGCGACGGCGGCCCAGGGCGACGAACTGGCCCGCACACTCGTCGACCGCCTGGCCGAGGAGGTCGTGACGATGGCGGTGGTGGCCCTGACCCGGCTGGAACTGCTGGAGGAGGAGACGCCGGTACTGCTGGGCGGTGGCGTCCTGGCGGCAGGGCACCTGCAACTTGACGACGGTGTACGGGAGTTGCTGGCAGCGCGAGCGCCCAAGGCCGTGCCGCGGGTGGTACGGGAAAGGCCGGTGCTGGGGGCGGCGATGCTGGGCCTGGACCGCATGGGAGCGGGGGTGGAGGCGCGGGGAAGGGTGCGAGACTTCTTCCGGACGTGAGCGCACCCACCCAAAGGGCGCGGGGCCGTATCGATGTGCGGCTCCGCCGCGTGGGCACGACCAGCCGAAATCGACCCGCACCCCGACAACGGGCCGCCACCCCCCGAGGCGGAACCGAACACCCACCCACCGCGTGTTCACCAGCACGCATTGGCTGCGATACTGGCGCCGACACATGACCATGGGGGAGGTCAGAGACGTGGCACACCCGCCAACGATCACCGCGGCACCGCCCAAGCGCCGCACGGCATTCGCCGAGGGCGCGGACCAGCTGCGCGCCGCCGCGACCACGGAGCCGGGCCGGCTCCGTATCATCGGCGCCCTCCTCGCCCTCCTGGTCGTCGCGTTCGGCGCCGTCACCGCCTGGCAGATGACCGACCGCTCGGCCGCCGCCGACGACGTACTCCACAAGAGCCAGCCCCTCAGCGCGGCCGCCGCCGACATCTACCGTTCCCTCGCCGACGCCAACACCGCCGCGTCCAGTGGCTTCCTGGCGGGCGGTCAGGAGACGGCCGAGTCGCGCAAGCGCTACGAGGACGGCATCGACACGGCCGCCGCGAAGCTGGTGACCGCGGCGAACAACTCCGACCCCGGCTCCCCTTCGGCGGCGGCCATCGTCAAGCTGAACAAGCTGCTGCCGGAGTACAAGGGCCTGGTCGAGCGCGCCCGGACGTACAACCGGCAGGGCTTCCCGGTCGGCGGCGCCTATCTGCGGTACGCGAACCAGAAGATGCAGAAGGAGATGCTCCCGGCGGCCGAGGATCTCTACAAGAAGGAGAACCAGCGCCTCGAGGACGACTACGCGGACGCCACCCCCTACCCGTGGGCGGCGATCGCGCTGGGCGTCCTCGTGCTGGCCGCGCTCGCCTGGGCCCAGCACCGCAACTACCGCCGTACGAACCGTGTGCTGAACCACGGCCTGGTCGCGGCCACCGCGGCCGCCTCGGTCGTCCTGCTGTGGCTCGTCGTCGGCCACAGCGTGGCCCGCGCCGGCCTGAACGACTCCTACGACCACGGTGTCCGCTCGCTGAACGTCCTGCACGACGCCCGGATCGCCTCCCTCAAGGCCCGCGGCAACGAGAACCTCACGCTCGTGGCGCGCGGCGCCGAGACCGTGAAGGTGACGGCCGACGGGGAGGAGGTGACGGTCGACCGGTACGACCACGACTTCACCACGGACATGAACGTCCTCGGCAAGGGCCTCGCGCAGGCGGCGCGGCTCGCCGACGACCCGTCGGGCGAGAAGCCGGTCACGCAGGCCGAGAGCAACATGGCCGAGTGGAAGAAGCGCCACACCGCGGCCCGCTCCCAGGACGACAACGGCAACTACGAGCAGGCACTCGCCCTGGTGATCGGCGGCAAGGGCGCGACCGGCGAGTGCTTCGACAGCGTCGACGCGAACCTGGCGAGCGCGCTGGACCACGAGGAGAAAGAGTTCAGGCAGGCGGCCGGCGACGGTCTGGACGCGATGGGCGGTCTGCCGCTGGGCGCGGCCGTGCTGGCCGTCCTGGGCGCGGCGGGCGCGGTCCTCGGCATCGGCCGCAGGCTGTCGGAGTACCGGTGAAAGGGGGAGTACCGGTGGAAGAGGGCGTGACGATGCGGGCGCGACGGATGCGGGCCGGCCTGAAGGGCTGGGGCGGAGTCGGTGCGATGGCGGTCGTCTGCGCCCTCGCGCTGGCCTTCGTGCTGCTGCTGCCGTGGACCCAGTCGCACGGCGACGGCAGCACGGGCACGGGCGGCCGGGGCGTCGCCGAGGGCACCCCCGCGGCCGACGCGGCGTGCAAGAGCCCGGAGCAGCAGACGCTGTCGCCGTCGGCCGCGGACGGCACGACGATCGCCGCGATCAAGGCCCGGCAGGGCGAGAGGCGCAAGCTGATCGTCGGCGTCGACCAGAACAGCTACCGCTGGGGCTACCGCAACCCCAACACGACCGGTGCCGGCCTGGAGGGCTTCGACATCGACCTGGTCCACCGGATCGCCCAGGACATCCTCGGCGACCCGAACGCTGTGCAGTTCAAGGCGATTCCGACCAACCAGCGCATCCCGGCGATCAAGGAGGGCCGGGTCGACATGGTGGTCCGCACGATGACGATCACCTGCGACCGCATCAAGGACGTCGCGTTCTCCGCGCCGTACTTCAGGACCGGGCAGCAGGTCCTCGCCCCCAAGTCCTCGACGATCACCGGCTACAACGACACGCTGGCGAAGAAGAAGGTCTGCACGGCGGCCGGTTCGACCGCCAACACGCGGCTGACCGACGACCTCGAGACGGGCACGCTGCCCGCCACGACCGACATCTCCACCACCGTCCCCAACCAGCTCGACTGCCTGGTGCGGTTGCAGCTCGGCGAGGTCGACGCGGTCGTCACCGACGGCGCGCTGGCGGCCAGCCAGGCCGCGCAGGACCCGACGGTGGAACTCAAGGGCGCGCCGTTCACGGCCGAGTACTACGGCGTGGCGATGAAGAAGGACGCCGACGATCTGGTACGCCGGGTCAACCAGATCCTGGTGCAGTACCGCGCGAACGGCTGGCAGGCGTCGTACGACAAGTGGCTGTCGGCCACACTGGGTGAGGACGCGGCGACGTCGAGGCCGCCCGCGCCGCAGTACCTGCGCACGAGTTGACGTGACCGACGGGCAGGCGACGGACCGAGCGAGAGACCGACACAGCAGCGAGAGGTGATCGATGGGCGTCACGGGACCCCCCGGGCCGGTAATGGACCGGGACGAGGTGGACCGTGCGCTGGCGCGGCTCGGCCAGGAGCACGAGGCGATCGAGACCTCGCTGCTGGCCCTCCAGGACCACGCCGGCCGCAGGCTCCTCGAGGGTGCCGAGCTCACCGGCGTCACCAAGGAGCGCTGGGCGGACGCGGAGGCGTCGATCACGCTGCTGTGGGCGTACTTCGACGCGTACACGGACGCGTTGCGCTCCGCGCGGGAGATCCGCTCGCGACGCCGCTGGTCCAGCCGCGAGGACCTGGTGGAGCTGACGGAGCTGCTGCGCGGCGAGTCCGTCACGGTCGCCGGCTCGGCGCTGGCGGGCGCGCCCACCCTGCACGGCACGGGCAAGCTCAGCCAGAGCTTCTCGCTGACCGAGCTCGTCGACCGGATGAACGAGCTGTACGCGTCGTCGCTGGACATGGTCGTCGCCGCCGACGCGGTGTGGTCGGCACTGCCCGCCCGCATCGATTTACTGGCCGCGGAGCTGCAGCGCACCCGCCGGCTCGCGCACTCCGTCGGTGTCCGCCCGGGCGAGCATCCGGCGGGCGACGACCTGGAGCGCATCACGCGCACCCTGACACGTCTGCGCGAGCAGGTGGTGTCGGACCCGCTGGCGTACTGGGTGCCCGCGCAGGGCAGTTCGGCGCCCGGCGGCGGCCGCCCGGACACCACGGTCTACGACCGTGAGGCACGCGCGCTGGAGGACGTACGGCGGGAGATCGACGCCGTGTTGACCGTCCGTCAGGACGCCGAGCAGCGGCTGGTGCGGCTGCGGGACGTCCTCAGCCGGGCGGACCGTACGCTCGCCGAGGCGCGGACCGCGCGCGGCGAGGTGCTCGCGAAGATCGCCGCGACGGAGGTGCCGGTGGTCAGCGGGCCGCCGACCGCGCTGCAGGAACAGCTGGCGACGGCCGCCGAGTACCGCAGACAGGCCCAGTGGCACCGGCTGTCCCCGCTGCTGGAGTCCCTGGAGCAGAAGGCGGAGGACGAACTGCTGCGCGCCCGCGAGTCGTTGACCGCGGTCACCGCGCCGCTGGCGGTCCGCGCGGAGCTGCGCGGCCGCCTCGACGCGTACAAGGCGAAGGTCGCCCGGCACGGGCTCGCCGAGGACCCGTTCCTCATCGAGCGCTACGACGCGGCGCGCCGCATGCTGTGGAGCGCGCCCTGCGACCTGCGCGTCGCCGAACAGGCCGTCCTGCGCTACCAGCAGGCGGCCGCCGAACTGCTCGCCGCCCCGCGCGTGCCCGAGCAGGGCGGACCTCAGGACCACAGGGGGGAGTACGGGTCATGAGTCAGGCAGGACAGACGTGCCAGCGGCCGGGCTGCGACGGGTCGTACGAGGACGTGGGCGGCGGCGAGCTGTACTGCGACACCTGCGGTCTGGCCCCGGTCGTCTCGTCCGGGGGAGGACCGGTCGGCTCGCCGCCCACCGGGGTGACCGGCGGCGGCAGGGGCTCGGCGGGCAGCGGCAGTTCACGCTCCAGCGGACGCAGCGCCCGCAGTTCGCGTACGTCCTCGCAGTCGTCGAAGTCGCGCCGCTCGGTGTCGGGCCGGCTCTCGCGGTCGCTGTCGGGCAAGTCGACGGGCCGCTCGGTGTCGGTGCGCAGCTCCGGTTCGTCGGCCGGTTCCTCCGGGCGCGCACGGCTCGGCGTCGGGCTCGTCTCGGTGCCGCAGGTGCCGAGGCCGGACCCGCGCGCGATGGTGCTCGACAACCCAGAGGTGCCCGAGCGCAAGCGGTTCTGCTCCCGCTCCGACTGCGGTGCGCCGGTGGGCCGCGCGCGCGGTGACCGCCCCGGGCGCACGGAGGGCTTCTGCACCAAGTGCGGCCACCCGTACTCCTTCGTCCCCAAGCTGAAGGCCGGCGACGTCGTGCACGGCCAGTACGAGGTCGTGGGCTGCCTGGCGCACGGCGGCCTCGGCTGGATCTACCTGGCCGTCGACCGCGCGGTGTCGGACCGCTGGGTGGTGCTGAAGGGCCTCCTGGACACCGGCGACCAGGACGCGATGGCCGCCGCGATCTCTGAGCGGCGCTTCCTCGCCGAGATCGAGCACTCCAACATCGTGCGGATCTACAACTTCGTCGAACACCTCGACCAGCGCACGGGCTCGCTCGACGGCTACATCGTCATGGAGTACGTCGGCGGCAAGTCCCTCAAGGAGATCGCCAACACGCGCCGCACGGCCGAGGGCAAGCGGGACCCGCTGCCGGTGGAGCAGGCGTGCGCGTACGGCATCGAGGCCCTGGAGGCGCTCGGCCATCTGCACAGCCGCAACCTGCTGTACTGCGACTTCAAGGTCGACAACGCGATCCAGACCGAGGACCAGCTCAAGCTGATCGACATGGGCGCCGTGCGCCGCATGGACGACGACGAGTCGGCGATCTACGGCACGGTCGGCTACCAGGCGCCGGAGGTCGCCGAGGTCGGCCCGTCGGTCGCCAGCGACCTCTACACGGTCGGCCGCACGCTGGCCGTCCTGACCTTCGACTTCCAGGGCTACACCACCGTCTTCGCCGACTCGCTCCCCGACCCGGACTCCATCGAGGTCTTCCGCCGGTACGAGTCCTTCTACCGGCTCCTGGTCCGCGCCACCGACCCCGACCCGGCCCGCCGGTTCGCCTCCGCGCAGGAGATGGCGGAGCAGCTGACGGGTGTGCTGCGCGAGGTCGTCTCGCTGCAGTCGGGGCGGGCGCGGCCCGCGCTGTCGACGCTGTTCGGGCCCGAAGTGAAGGTCACGGACACGGAGTTGTTCCCCAAGCTGAACGGCGAGGTGTCGCGGCTGGGCGCGCGGATCGTCAGGCCCGCGCGACCCGCCCGCGGTTCGGCCACGGCCGGGGCGCCGAACGGCGGTACGGCCACGCTGCCGAGCGCGGCAGCCGTGACGCTGCCCGGCGCGGGAGTCCTCACGCCGCCGGGTGCCGGGGCCGGCACGCCCGGCCTCGTCAAGCCCGTCGACGCCCCCGCCGCCGCCCTCGCCCTGCCCGTCCCGCACGTCGACCCGGCCGACCCCAACGCGGGTTTCCTGGCAGGCCTGCTGACCTCCGCGCCGGCCGAACTGATCACCGCCCTCGCGGCCGCGCCGGCGCCGTCCGTCGAGACCCGGCTGCGGCAGGTCCGCGCCTGGCTGGAGAACGGCGACTTCGACGCCGCCCTCACGGCCCTGACCAAGCTGGAGGGCGAACGGCCCGACGACTGGCGGGTCGTGTGGTACCGGGGCGTGGCCTCGCTGGTCACCGGCGACGAGGAGGGCGCCGCGCTCGCCTTCGACGCGATCTACGACGCCTTCCCGGGCGAGCCCGCGCCCAAGCTGGCGCTCGGCCTGTGCGCGGAGCTGCTGGGGCAGTTGGACAACGCCGCCGAGTACTACCGGCTCGTGTGGTCGACCGACCCGAGCTATGTGAGCGCCGCGTTCGGCCTGGCCCGCGTGCAACTCGCGGCCGGCGACCGCCGAAGTGCCGTACGCACGCTGGAGTCCGTGCCGGAGTCCTCCATCCACTACACGGCCGCCCGCGTCGCGGCCGTCCGCGCCCGGCTGCGGCAGCGGACGGCGGCCGCCTCCGACGTACCCTTCCTGGAGGACCTCACCGCCGCCGCGGCGCAGGTCGAGGCGCTGGACGCGTACGGGCTGGATCCGACGCGGCGCGAGCAGTTGTCGGCGGAAGTCCTCGGCAGCGCCCTGGACTGGATACTCTCCGGTGGCCAGGGCGCCGGCCCCGGAACCCGTCGGGTACTGCTCGGCAGCGACCTGGACGAGCGGGGGCTCCGCTTCGGCCTGGAGCGTTCGTACCGCACGCTGGCCCGGCTGGCGACCGGCGGTGAGGAGAGGATCGACCTGGTGGAACGTGCCAATCGTTACCGCCCCCGGACGTGGGTGTAGTTGATGTCCCAGATGCCCCGGCAGACCGCCCTGCCGACCTGCCCGAGCTGCGCGGAGCCGCTCGACGCGGGCGACCGTTTCTGCGGCGCGTGCGGATACGACCTGTCAGCCGTGCCCCCCCACCCGGCCGACAACCCGACCCTCACGATGAACGGCACGGAGGTGAACGGGGGGGCTGTGCCGGGCGTGGATACCGACACACCGACGCCGGGCGCGGGCGTCGGTACACCGGCGCCGGGCGCGGCTGTCGGCACACCGGTGCCCGGAGCGGTTCCCGGTGCGTCGGTGCCCGGAGCGGTGACGGGCGCGCCCGTGCCCAACGTGGTTGCCGGTACGTCGGTGCCGGGCCAGGGGAACGGCGGGGCACCGGTACCGAGTGCGGTGACCGGCACGTCGGTCCCCGGCCAGGGCATCGGCGGGGCGCCGGTGACGGGCTCTCACACGAGCGGTGCGTCGTCGCCGGGCTCGGGGTTCGGCGGTGCGCCGCTGCCGGGGGCGGACGTGACGGGTGCGCCGATGCCGGGCGCGCCCTTCAGCGGTGTGCCGACGCCCCGCGCTGACACGGGCGGTACGCCCGCTCCCGGCTCGCCCTTCAGCGGTGCGCCGCTGCCCGGGCCGGACGCCGGCGGGGGGCACCTGCCGCCGCCGGCGTCCGCCGCGGCTCACCTGCCTCCGGACAGCCCCGAGCCTCCCGGCGGCGGCCCCGTGCCGCCCCCGCCCCCTGGCACCCCCGTCTCCGGTGTCCGTTTCGACCGGCCGGCGGAGCCGGAGGAGTATCCGTTGCAGGCCCCCGACCCGCGGGTGGCCGCCGAGGCCGCGGTGGTCGCGGAGAGCGCCAAGGTGTGCGTGGCCTGCCGTGCGGGACGGGTCGACGACGACGGCTACTGCGAGAACTGCGGGCACGCCCAGCCGCGCGAACGCGACCACATGGAGCAGGAGTCGGGCGCCGTGGCCGCCGTCAGCGACCGCGGCCTGCGCCACCACCGCAACGAGGACGCCTTCGGCATCGGCCACACCGCGCTGCCCGACGGCTCCCCCGCACTCGTGGCGATCGTCTGCGACGGCGTGTCCTCCGCGACCCGCCCCGACGACGCCTCCCTGGCCGCGTCCCGGGCGGCGAGCCAGTCGCTGCTGACGGCCCTGCCGCAGGGCACGCACCCGCAGCAGGCCATGCACGAGGCGATCGTCGCCGCCTCGCACGCGGTCAACGCGCTCGCCGCGGAACCCGCCACCGCCCGCGAACACGCCCCGCACCAGAACGCCCCCGCCTGCACCCTCGTCGGCGCGGTCGTCACCGCCGGCCTGCTGGTCGTCGGCTGGGTCGGCGACAGCCGCGTCTACTGGGTCCCGGCGGACCGCACTTCACCCCCGGCCCGGCTCACCGAGGACGACTCCTGGGCCGCCCAGATGGTCGCGGCGGGACTGATGAACGAGGCGGAGGCCTACGCCGACGACCGCGCCCACGCGATCACCGGCTGGCTCGGCGCCGACGCCTACGAACTCGAACCGCACACCGCGTCCTTCAAGCCGGACCGCCCCGGTGCGGTCGTCGTGTGCACCGACGGCCTGTGGAACTACGCGGAGGCGGCCGAGGAGATGGCCGAGGCCCTCCCCCTCGACGCCGCCGTACGCCCGCTGCACGGCGCCCGCGTACTCGTCGGGCACGCGCTGGACGGCGGCGGGCACGACAACGTAACAGTGGCGGTCCTGCCGTTCCCCGCCCCCGCGCAGGGGGCAGGATCGGCCTGAGGCCGCACAAAGCCGTACAACGCACGTCGCACACGGGGAAGCAGCGGCGGACCGGAGGGGACCGGTCCGCCGACCGTCATCACCCCACGACCGTGGGGGTTCCAAGGGGGATTCGATCAGGCATGGCCAATTTCTCGAAGTCGAACGTGCCGCAGTTCTCGGTGGACGTCTACCAGAACGAGTACCTGCCGGAAGGCGGCCGCGAGGTCAACGCGATCGTGACGGTCACCGCCACCGGCGGCGGCACGGTCGGCAGCGCCGTCGCGGCACCGCACCTCTACTCGCCGGGCCAGGGCCCGTCCGCCGCCGTGGCGATCATGGTGGACTGCTCGGGCTCGATGGACTACCCGCCCACCAAGATGCGCAACGCCCGTGACGCCACGGCCGCCGCCATCGACACCCTGCGCGACGGCGTGCGGTTCGCGGTGATCGACGGCACCCACGTGGCCAAGGAGGTCTACCCGGGCGGCGGGCAGCTCGCGGTCGCCGACGCCACGACCCGCGGGCAGGCCAAGCAGGCCCTGCGCCGGCTCAGCGCGGGCGGCGGCACGGCGATCGGCACCTGGCTGCGTCTGGCCGACCGGCTGCTGTCCACCGCTGACGTCGCCATCCGCCACGGCATCCTGCTGACCGACGGCCGCAACGAGCACGAGTCGCCGGAGGACCTCAAGGCCGCCCTGGACTCCTGCGCCGGCCGTTTCACCTGTGACGCCCGCGGCGTGGGCACCGACTGGGAAGTGAAAGAAGTCACAGGGATCGCCTCCGCCCTGCTCGGCACCGCCGACATCGTCGCCGACCCGGCCGGCCTCGCCGCCGACTTCACGCAGATGATGGAGACGGCGATGGGCAAGGAGGTCGCGGACGTCGCGCTCCGGCTGTGGACCCCGGTCGGCACCAGCGTCAAGTTCGTCAAGCAGGTCGCCCCGACCGTCGAGGAGTTGACCGACCGCCGCACCGAGTCCGGCCCGCGGTCCGGGGACTACCCCACCGGTTCCTGGGGCGACGAGTCCCGTGACTACCACGTCTGCGTCGAGGTCCCGGCCGCGAACATCGGCCAGGAGATGCTCGCCGCCCGCGTCTCCCTGGTCATTCCGCAGCCTGGGGGCACCTCCCGCTCGAGCGCGGCCGGGAGTGGGGGAGGGAGCGTGCAGAACCTGGGCGCCCAGGGCCTCGTGAGGGCCGTGTGGACCGACGACATGGCCGCCTCCACCTCGATCAACCCACAGGTGGCGCACTACACCGGGCAGGCCGAACTGGCCCAGGTCATCCAACAGGGACTGGACCTCCGCAAAGCGGGCGATATGGATGGAGCAACGGCCAAACTGGGCCGTGCCGTTCAGCTCGCGAGTGTCTCCGGGAACGCCGATACTGCGAAACTGCTTGCGAAGGTGGTGGACGTGGTCGATGCCGCGACAGGTACTGTGCGACTGAAGGCGAAGGTCGCGGAGGCAGACGAGATGACCCTCGAGACCCGGTCCACAAAGACTGTTCGTGTAAAGAAGTGACCTAGTAGGACCCCAGCAGGCCCCTGTAGGACACCGAAGGAGAGGGGGACGCGCCGACATGCCGACCTGCCCGAACGGACACCAGTCGGGTTCCGACGACTGGTGCGAGGTCTGCGGTCACCGCATGGCCGGTGCCGTACCGCCGCCTCCTCCCCCGCCGACGGCCGGCGGCGGATACGGCTTCCCGCCGCCCCCGCCCGGCCCCGGCGGCCGTCCCGACGGCCGCCATCTGTCCGCCGTACCGGACGCCGAGCCCGAGCTGTGCCCGCAGTGCCGTACGCCCCGTGAGGGCGGTGCGCCGTTCTGCGAGGAGTGCCGCTGGAACTTCCTGACGAACACGGCGACCTCGTACACCCCCGCCGCCCCGCGCCCGCCCGCGCCCGGCCCGGGACCGTCGGGTCCCGGTGGCCCCGGTATGGGCCCCGGCGGTCCGGGGGGCCCTGGCGCTCCGGGCGGTCCCGGTGGTCCGGGTGCGCGGTTCCAGCCGCCGCCCCCGTCCTTCGGCGGCAGCGACTCCTTCGAGTACCAGAGCTCCCGTCCGTCCCAGGTGAACCGCCCCGCCGAACCCATCCCGCCGGGCCCGCCGTTCGGCAGCGAGCCGTCGCGCCCTTCGGGCCCGGGCGGTCCTGGCGGTCCGGGCGGTCAGGGTGGCGGACAGCCGTTCGGACGCGAGCCGGGCGGTCCCGGTGGCGGACAGCAACCCTTCGGACGTGAGCCGGGCGGTCCGGGCGGCGGACAGCCCTTCGGACGCGAACCGGGCGGTCCGGGCGGTGGTCAGCCCTTCGGACGGGAGCCCTCCGGTCCCGGCAGCACCGCCGGCGGGCCGTCGGGCCCTGGTGGTCCGGGCGGCGGTCCGGCCGCGGGTGCCTTCGGACGTGAGCCGTCGGGTGCGCCCGGCGACCCCTTCGGACGCGGTCCGTCCACCGGGCCGTCCGGCGACCCCTTCGGACGTGAGCCCTCCGGCCCGTCCGGTGACCCCTTCCGGCGCGAGCCCTCCGGCCCCGGCGGCCGTCCTCCCGGCCCGCCCGGATCCGCCCCGTCGGGTCCCGGCGGCCCAGGTGGTCCCGGCGGCCCCTCCGGTTTCGGCGGCGACCCCTCACGGCAGGTTCCGCCGCCGCCCGGCCCTGGCGGTCCTGGCCCCGGTGGCCCCGGTGGCACGGCTCCGGGCGCGCCCCAGGCCTTCCAGCCGTCCGCCCCGCCCGGCTACCCGCAGCCGGACGGCCGGCCCGCCCCGCCCGGTCCCTCCTTCGGCGGCGCCGACGACGACTGGGTGATCTCCCCGCCGTCGAACACCGCTCCCGGCGGTCCCGGCGGCGCCCAGGGCGGCTACGGCTACCCGCAGCCCGGCGCCACCCAGGCCCCGCCCCCGCCCGGCCCGGCGTTCCCGCAGCAGCCGGCGACCTGGACGGTGACGATAGGGCCGGACCGCGAGTACTTCATGGCGATGATGCAGCGCTCCGGTCCCGAGGCCGCGGGCCTGAACCTGCCCGCGTACTCCCCGGAGCAGCAGCGCACGCTGACCGGCAACCAGATCACCATCGGCCGCCGCCGCCACTCCACCGGCGAGACCCCCGCCATCGACCTGTCGGTGCCGCCGGAGGACCCGGGCGTCTCGCACCAGCACGCGGTGCTGGTGCAGCAGCCGGACGGAAGCTGGGCGGTCGTCGACCAGAACTCGACGAACGGCACGACGGTCAACGGCTCCGACGAACCGATCCAGCCCTTCGTGCCGGTGCCGCTGCAGGACGGCGACCGCGTCCACGTCGGCGCGTGGACGACGATCACGATCCGCCGCGGCTAGGACCGGCCGGCAGTCAGGAAGTAACCGACGAGCCCGGAAGGGGCCAGGCGTAAGGCCCCTCCGGCTCGTCCAGCCACGCCCACGCGCGCTCGCCGCCGACGGTGATGCCGTACCGCTCCCGTCCGGGCCGGCCCTCCCGCTCCCACAGCGCGTACGCCTCCTGCGGGTCGAGGGTGCCCCGGGTCAGCGCCAGCAGGAACCGGAACAGGTCGCTCGCCCTGGCCCGCTGCGGCACCCCGCCCAGCGCCACCGGCTCCGGCTCGGGCCGGTCCGCGCCGCGCAACGGCACGAAGTAGGCGGGGGTGTGCAGGAAGTTCCCCTCGGCGTGCTCGGCGTCCCGTACCGTCAGCGCGACCAGACCGGTGGCCAGCGGTGTCAGGATCCGGGCGCCGGGACGGCACTGGGCGAGCCAGGCACGCGGGACCGACGCCAGCTGACAGGTCGCGACGATCCGGTCGAACGGCGCCCGCTCCGGCACCCCGCGCGCTCCGTCCCCCGTGACGACGACGGGGTGGTACCCGGCGTGCGCGAGATGCCGCCGCGCGGACTCGGTGATCTCCGGATCCAGATCCACGGTGGTGACCTGCTCGTCACCGAGCCGGTACGACAACAGCGCCGCGTTGTATCCCGTGCCGGCGCCGATCTCCAGCACCCGCATCCCCTTCTCCACCCGCAGCTCGGCCAGCATCAGGGCCATCAACGAGGGCTGGCTGCTGGAGGAGAGCAGCTCACCGTCCCGCAGCCGGGTCGCCAGCGGGGTGTCCTCGTAGGCGCCGGCGACCCAGCGCTCCCGGGTCCGCGGATCGGGACTCTCCCCCCAGCGCCGTTCGTATCCCCCCGCACCGCTCACGTAGTAGTACGGCACGAAGAGGTGCCGCGGAACGGCCGCGAAGGCCTCCTTCCACCCCGGGTCGGCGGCGAAGGCCCCGCTCTCCTCGATCTCCCGCACCAGCGCCGCCCGCGCCGAGGCGGCGAGGTCCTCCAACTCCTTGTCGGGAGCGCGCTGTGTACTCATGACTCCACTGTGCTGCGGGACGCGACGGGAGGCGAGCGCCGGAGGCCAAACGGCCAAGGGTCCGAGAAGCGGGGTCCGGGGGTCCGGGGGTCCGGGTCCATGAGTTCGGGGCCCGGAAGTCGGGGGGCCGGGAGTCAGAGGTCCGGGAGTCGGGGGCCCGGGGCTCAGAGGTCCGGGAGTCGGAGGCCCGGGGGTCCGAGATCCGAGGGTCCTAAGCCTTGAGTCCTCGGTCTCCGCGTCTGAGAGCATGGGGGACGTGAAAGAGATTCGGCGCGGCACGCTTCAGGAGCAGACCTTCTACGAGCAGGTCGGCGGGGAGGAGACCTTCCGCCGACTGGTCCACCGTTTCTACGAGGGAGTGGCCGAGGACCCGATCCTGCGGCCCATGTACCCCGAGGAGGACCTGGGCCCGGCCGAGGAGCGCCTGGTGCTGTTCCTGATCCAGTACTGGGGCGGTCCGACGACGTACAGCGACAACCGCGGCCACCCGCGGCTGCGCATGCGTCACGCGCCCTTCATTGTGGACCGGGCGGCGCACGACGCCTGGCTGAAGCACATGCGGGACGCGGTGGACGAGCTCGGCCTCTCCGAGGAGCACGAGCGGACGCTGTGGAACTACCTGACGTACGCGGCGGCGTCGATGGTGAACGCCCCGGACTGACCGTGGGTGGCGCGGGGCGCCGGGGGTCGCTCAGCGCACGCTGAGGTCCAGCCCCCCGAGCCCGGTCCGCCGCACGGCGATCGACCCGTACGGCGTCCGCAGCCGCAGCCACGCCCCCGAGGAGAACAGCCCGGCGTCCTGGGAGGCGCCGGCGGCCGGTCGCAGGAAACCGAGGGACTGGGCCGCGTGCACGGCCCGCACGGGCAGGCCGGTGTCCCCGACCGTCCGGGACCAGATCTCCCGCCCGATCCGGTCGAGTTCGGCGCGCGTACGCCGCTCCGGCGCCAGTTCCTCGGTACGGCGCCGGAACTCGCCGACCGCCGCGCCGACCATCTCCCGCAGCGCGTCCGGCCCCGGCAGCCCCGCCTCGGGCCGCCAGCCGCCGCGCGGGGGCAGCACACCCGCCCACGGCGGCCCGGTCACCGCGCCGGGCACGGCAGCGGTCGCCGCCGTCTCGTCCACGCTCTCCAGCAGCTCACCCGCGGACACGGTCACGTCCAGCGTGACGTCGAGCCCGTTCTCGTACGGCTTGGCCAGCCGCACCGCCCGGATCGCCAGGACCTCGAAGGACGGCGGCCGTCCGAAGACGGCCAGCGCGGTGCCGGCCGCCTGCAGCCGGACCGCGGCTCCACGGTCGTAGTGGAGCAGCCGGGAGAGGAAGGCCGCGAGATCCGCCGCCTCCCCCTCGTCGGCGAGATGGAGCACCGTCATGCGGCGACGGCCTCCTTGTCGTCCCGGTACTCCTCCAGGAACGCGCGCTCCTCGTCGGTGATCCGACGGGGCCGCTGCGCCGCGAAGTCGAACGGCACGATCACCGTCGAGGCGCGGACATAGACCTCGTCGCCGTCCTTCACCTCGTAGGCGATGGTGAAGGACGCCGCCCTGATCTCCGTGACCCACAGCTCGATGTCCACGGGACGGTGCCGGTGGACGAGCTGCCGCTTGTAGTCGATCTCGTGGCGCGCCACCACGGACCCCTGCTTGAAGTCCTTCTCCGGGCGGAACAGGAAGTCGATACGGGCTTCCTCCAGGTACCGGAGGAAGACCACGTTGTTGACGTGGCCGTACGCGTCCATGTCCGCCCAGCGCAGCGGGCAGCGGTAGATGTGCCGCAAGATCAGCCCCGGGTCAGCTTCTTGTAGGTGGCACGGTGCGGACGCGCGGCGTCCGGACCCAGCCGCTCGATCTTGTTCTTCTCGTACGACTCGAAGTTGCCCTCGAACCAGAACCACTTGGAGTCGCCCTCGTAGGCGAGGATGTGCGTGGCGACGCGGTCGAGGAACCACCGGTCGTGGGAGACGACCACGGCACAGCCCGGGAACTCGAGCAGCGCGTTCTCCAGGCTGCTGAGGGTCTCGACGTCGAGGTCGTTGGTGGGCTCGTCGAGAAGCAGCAGGTTGCCGCCCTGCTTGAGGGTGAGCGCGAGGTTGAGCCGGTTGCGCTCACCACCGGAGAGGATGCCGGCGGGCTTCTGCTGGTCGGGCCCCTTGAACCCGAAGGCGGAGACGTACGCGCGCGAAGGCATCTCCACCTGACCCACATTGATGTAGTCGAGCTCGTCGGAGACGACCGCCCACAGGGTCTTCTTCGGGTCGATGTTCTCGCGGCTCTGGTCGACGTACGAGATCTTGACGGTCTCGCCGACCTTGATGTCGCCGGAGTCCGGGGTCTCGAGCCCCTGGATCATCTTGAACAGGGTCGTCTTGCCGGCGCCGTTCGGACCGATGACGCCGACGATGCCGTTACGAGGCAGCGTGAACGACAGATCATCGATGAGGACCTTCTCACCGAAGGCCTTGTTGAGCTTGCTGACCTCGACGACGACGTTGCCCAGCCGCGGGCCCGGCGGGATCTGGATCTCCTCGAAGTCCAGCTTCCGCATCTTCTCGGCCTCGGCGGCCATCTCCTCGTAGCGGGCGAGACGCGCCTTGGACTTGGCCTGACGCCCCTTGGCGTTGGACCGCACCCACTCGAGCTCTTCCTTGAGCCGCTTCTGCCGCTTGGCGTCCTTCTGCCCCTCGACCTTGAGACGGGTCGCCTTGGTCTCCAGGTACGTGGAGTAGTTGCCCTCGTAGGGGTAGGCGCGGCCGCGGTCGAGCTCGAGGATCCACTCGGCGACGTTGTCGAGGAAGTACCGGTCGTGGGTGATGGCCACGACCGTCCCCGCGTACTTGGCGAGGTGCTGCTCCAGCCAGTTCACGGACTCGGCGTCGAGGTGGTTGGTGGGCTCGTCGAGGAGCAGCAGGTCGGGCGCCTCCAGCAGCAGCTTGCAGAGCGCGACGCGGCGCTTCTCACCACCGGAGAGGTTGGTGACGGGCCAGTCGCCGGGCGGGCAGCCCAGGGCGTCCATGGCCTGCTCCAGCTGGGCGTCGAGGTCCCACGCGTTGGCGTGGTCCAGCTCCTCCTGGAGCTTGCCCATCTCGTCGAGCAGCGCGTCGGAGTAGTCGGTGGCCATCAGCTCGGCGATCTCGTTGAACCGGTCGAGCTTGCCCTTGATCTCGGCGACACCCTCCTGGACGTTCTCCAGGACCGTCTTCTCCTCGTTCAGCGGGGGCTCCTGCAGCAGGATGCCGACGCTGTACCCCGGCGACAGGAACGCATCACCGTTGGACGGCTGTTCGATCCCCGCCATGATCTTCAGAACGGTCGACTTACCGGCACCGTTCGGGCCGACGACGCCGATCTTGGCACCCGGAAGGAAGTTCAGGGTGACGTCGTCGAGGATCACCTTGTCGCCGTGCGCCTTGCGCGCCTTGCGCATGGTGTAAATGAACTCAGCCAAGAGAAACCGTCCGGCAGCTTGAAATCTGGCAGTGGGCAGATACACCCCATCTTGCCGGACGGCTACCCCTGGGGGGAAACCCGTTCGGTTGGGGGGCGCTGACCTGGGGTTTCGCTGCTGACAACTGCGGCTCGACTGTCACTGTCGGTCGTCGTTGGGTGGCCTCGGGGGGCCTCGGACGGCCCAGAGACGGCCCAGGACTCGGCCGACTCGTCGTCCCGCCGAGCAGACGCCACGGCCCCTCGATGACTCAAGCGGTCGGGGAGCTCCGGGGAACAGTCTGCTGTGCAGGCAGCCGAAGGGACGGGTCTGGTTGAAGGTGAGCTTGTGGCCCAGTAGATGGCCCGCCCCAACGAGCATCAGCGGACAACATGATGGACAACGGAGCGGACAGCGATTTGGCCAGATAGAGGGACGCTCGGGGTGGGTATAACGCAGTACACTGCGTCTCACCTGCGAATACTGCTGCCCCAGGAGAGTCCCATGCGTCGCTACGAGGAGACACATCCGTGGATTACATTCCAGCTTGATCTGGGCAAAGAGATGGATCACGAATCCTGGATGCTGCTCGGCGAGGCGGTCTCAAAAATGGACCACATCGCGGGTGTCCCCCTGCATCCCGCTGTTGCTGCCGAACTCAATCAGGTCTACCTCTCCAAGGGAGCGCACGCGACGACCCAGATTGAAGGGAACACCCTCTCGGAGGAGGAGGTCCGCCGGCGGCTCGACCACGACCTGAAGCTTCCTCCCTCGCGGGAGTATCTAGGCCAGGAGATCGACAACGTCATCGAAGGCTACAACCTGATCATCGACCACCTTGTCGAAGACAAGCCGATAGCCCTGACTCCCGAGCGCATCAAGGAGTTCAACGCCATCGTGCTGCGCGATCTGCCGCCCGAGGACGGCGTCGTGCCCGGGCAAGTCCGCACGGGAAGCGTTACAGTCGGCCGCGTTTACCGGGGTGCCCCCGCAGAGGACTGCGAGTACCTCCTGAAGGCAATGTGTGAATGGCTCGATGCCATCCGCGCCACTGACGGCGCACTGCATCGCCCCATGGCGGTACTCGCGGCGATCATGGCACATCTGTACACCGCCTGGATTCACCCATTCGGCAATGGCAACGGGCGCACGGCACGACTCATCGAGTACCAGATGCTGATCCAGGCTGGCGCGCCATCGGTTGCCGCTCACGTCCTCGCTGACCACTACAACCGGACACGTACCGAGTATGCCCGCCAGTTGAGGTTGACCAGCGCGCGTGAACCGTACTCCGTCAAAGGGCTGATCAAGTACGCACTGCAGGGCCTGGTGGATGGTCTCGCCCAACAGATCGAAGAGATCCGCAACGACCAGTTCCGTGTCACCTGGGTGAACTTCATCCACGAGGAGTTCCACGACAAGGACACACCCGCGTGCTCCCGACAGCGCAAGCTCGTGCTCTCGTTGCCCCCGGGAGCGGCCACACCTCGATCGGAGATTCGAGCCCTCACCCCCGCCCTAGCTCTCGCGTATGCAGGGAAGGAAGAGAAGACAGTCACGCGCGATCTGAACGCCCTGCTTGACATGGATCTCATCCGCGTGAAGAGAAACAGCCGGGGAGCCATAACCGGCGTCCGGCCCAACATCGCCCGTCTGCGTGCCTTCATGCCGCTGGTCGCCAACTCGGACAGCATTTAACCCAGTAGCGTCCCAGCCCGCCGCACTTGACGGCACGGAGGTCGGCGGAGCGGCTTTGGGCTGGAGCTGCTTTGGGGCGAGTGATCATGGCCCCGTAAGCTTCCGGCGCGTCGGGCAGTCTGTGGACCTGCCCGGTAAAGCACGACGTTGGGGCCATGATCTTAGAGGCTCGCCCCAAAGTGGCTGCCTAAAGCCGTGGAGCCGACCGCCCCAGCCACAGAGGGTGTCTCCCACTTCATGCCCGCAGCCGCGAGCGCGCCGCCGGGCGCGGCCAGCCGGGGCGCAGACAGGAGGCAGGCCGCGCCGCAGAGGCGGCGCGCGCCCGCGCCGTGCGCGGGCCTTGATGAAGTAGGGAAAGTCTTACCCCGCTCTGATCACAGAGCGAACGGCTCGTAGGCCAGTGCTCGGTCCACGACCTTCTCGGCTGTCAACTGCGGATCCAAGTCCCAGAAGACGTAGTCGCTGATGTGTGGGCACCCGAGTCCGCGTTTCAGTGCGGCGATGATCTCATCGGCTGCGGCCTCGTCGGCGTAGTCGGCGTCTATGAGCCGCTGAACGAGAAGGATGCCTTGCTCTCGGCTCATGGTGCGTGGTGTGGTCATGCTGCCTCGCTGCCGGGCCTCTGACCATATTCGAGGTAGACCGGTACAGCCTGGTTTTGGGCCTCAGTCGCCGCGAGGATCCGTCGAGCCAGTCGCGGGATCGTGCGCTCTGCGATCTGTTCCAGGGAGAGAAACGCGAAGCTCTTCAGCTCCTCGGGCTGCAAGGTGATCGCGTCCTGGTCCTCCTGGCTGAGCTGGCCGCCGTCGAACAGGTACAGCACCTTGTCGCCCTCGGTGGCGTTCGGCGCCCAGTCGACGGCCAGGAGGCGGCCCAGCGTCGGCGTGATCCCGAGTTCCTCGCGGACCTCTCGGCTCGCGGCCTGGAGTGGCGATTCCCCGGTCTCGACGTAGCCCCCAGGGATGTCCCAGTAGTCCTTGTACGTGGGCTCGACCATGAGGACGCGTCCGTCGGCATCAAAGAAAAGCGCACCCGCTGCCATGCGCGGATGCGCCATCTTCGCTTCATGCTCGCTCGCTGCCATGGAGCCGAGCGTACCCACCTAGACCACATGCAGCCGATCGGCGAGTCCTGCCATGGCCGGGCTCGGCCGGCCTCGATGGTTCCGTACCCACGAGAGCACGAGTTCGCGAGCGAGGTAGTGGCTTCGTACCTGCTCAGGTGCCCACGACTCGGCCTCAAGGATCATCGCCAGTGCGTCATCGACGCGGTTGTGAGCGCTGAGCGCACGCGCTACCTCTATGTTGTGTCGGGTCCGTCGCTCCGTCGGGAGGCTGCTGGTGTCGATCTGCGGGCCCCAGGTCTACGGCGATCTGCATGTCACCCAGCTCGGCGGCGGTGGCCACCCGGTGGATGGCGACATTGGTCGGGCCGAACGCGGTCCACATGTGGTTCGCGTCCTCTCCGAGCTGGCGGGCTGCCTGGTCGGCCTCGGCAAGGAAGTCACGCACAGTCGAGCGGTCGTCTGAGCGGGCGGCGGCCATGGAACCGGAGAGAAAGAGCGTGCCGTAGATCGACAGGAACTCCGGGCTGGCGTCCGTGAGCCCTGGGCGGAGGTAGTCGGCCGCGTCGCCGACCAGCTGCACAGCGGCATCGAAGCGACCGGTCGACAGGAGGCAGAAAGCCACGGATCGAAAGAGGGACCCGGTCACCGCCACGTTTCCGCTTTGCTGCGCCGCGCCCAGTCCGCGGTCCGCCGCGATCCATGCGAGATCGACCTCGCCCACCTTGCCGAGCACCATCGCCGCGCTCTGGTACGTCAACGCCAACAGCGCGTTGGCGCGCTCGCGGTCGGCGCTCTCGTACGACTGGGCCGCGATCAATGCATCGGCCAGTACCAGGGGCAGGCGCCGGGTGGCGAAGCCGTAACGCGATGCCTGGTAGGCGTCCAGTACGTCCGTGACGTTGGTCTGCAGTTCGTCCAGCGGGGTTGGCTCGCCCTCTGTGGGCATGCCCAACAACGGTGTGAGCTGGCGGTAGTTCATCAGCGCCGACCGAAGCGCCGGCACCGTGCGGTTGCCGCTCTCCGGGGTCCAGTCCATGAGGGTCGGCTCGGCAAGCAGGTCCCCAAGCGAGACGTCGAGGGCGTCCGCCAGTGACTTGATGACCGAAAGCCGGTCCAGCTCCAGCCGGTTGTTCTCGGCCTTGCTGAGCCAGTCCACCGTCCGGCCGACGAGTCCGGCCAGGACCTCCTGGGACATGCCGCGCCTACGGCGGTACCACGCGACTCGCTCACCGTACCGGGCCGCCGGTCACGCTCATGACGGCCCAGAGACGGCCCAAGCCGCCTGGCACGGCCCCTCATCCGCGACGAAACCGCTGGTGAGGGGCCTTTTCATGCCCTCTCGCGGTAAGTAACACCCCATCTTGCCGGACGGCTACCCCTGGGGGAAACCCGTTCGCTCGGACCGCCCTGACCTGCGGCTTCACCGTTGACGGCTATGGCTCGACCGTCACTGCCGGTCGTCGCCGGGTGGCCTTGGGGAGCCGCGGACGGCCCGGGGAAGGCCGGGGGAAGGCCGGGGACCGGCCGGCTTCAGGCCCCCTCCGTCCCGCGGGTCCGGGTCGGCCGGCCGCGGGCTACGAGGCACGCCGGTACCGCTGCGGCGGCGCCGATGTACAGCAGCGCCGGGTAGTCGAGGGCGTGCACGATCTGACCACCGGCGGCGCCGGCCAGGGACAGGCCCACGAACAGCGCGCTGTTGTTCCACGACAGCATCGCGGTCGCCCGGTCGGGGAACATGTCGACCAGATGGCGCTGCTGGGCGGGGAAGAAGGAGTAGGCGGCCAGTGCGAACAGGGCCAGTGCGCAGGCCAGCGCCCAGGTGACGGGGAACACCAGAGCCACGACGGCCTCCAGCACTGCCGTCAGCGCCAGTGCTGACCTGGTGACCCGCACGGCATCGGCCCGGTCCGCGAACCGGCCGCCCACCTGCCCGCCGACGACGGCGCCGATGCCGTAGCAGACCAGCAGCCACGTCACGGCGGTGGCCCTGCCGTCGGAGTGCAGCGCGACGGCCAGGAAGGTGTACAGGCTGTACACGGAGAAGGCCCACAGGGTCGTCACCGTGACGGCGGACACCGCGACGCCCGTGCCGGGCCGCTCGGCCCGCTGCGGTGCCCCCGGCGGCGAGGCGGCCGCCGCCGGGGCCGGACGGGCACGCCAGACGAACGCGTGGGGGAACGCCAACAGGAACGTGCCTGCGGCCAGGATGACGAAGGCGGCCTGCCAGCCCACGTACCGCCCCAGCAGCGCCCCGGCCGGCGCGCCCACCCACAGGGCGGTCAGCAGGCCCGATCCCACCACGGCCAGCACCTGCGCCCGGGCCTGGGGCCGTGCACGGGTGCTGACCAGGGCGTACACGGTGGGACCGGTCGCGGCGGCCGCGATCCCGGCCACCACGCGGGCCACCAGCAGCAGACCGAAACCCGGCGCCAGAGCGGTGCCGGCGTTGGCAGCGGAGAACAGCACCAGTGCCACCACCAGGACCATGGCGCGGTCCCGTCGGTCGGAGAGCCAGCCGGCGAAGGGCGAAGCCACCACGTAGGCGATCGAGAAGGCCGTGACCAGCAGGCCGGTACTGGCTGCCGAGACAGCGAACGACGCGGCGATATGAGGGAGCAGCGGCGCCACCACGAAGAGATCGGTTCCCACCAGGAACTGCGTCAGCCAGGCCAGCGCGACCGGACCGGCGGACAGGCCGGGCACCGTGTCTTCGGCCGGCTCGCCGCGGGGCGAGTGCATAGTCCGACGCTAGAGCCTCCGCCGGGGCGTGGCCATCGGGGACGTGCGCAGGTCTGAGAGAGTGCCTGACGCGCACATCCCGCGTCAGTCGTTCGAGTTGGCCGTCCATCACTTGCCGGACGGCCAACCCGACGAGCCGGCGCCTTCTCAGAACACGCCCCTAGGCGACGGCGATCTTCAAAGTGCCGCCGACCAGGGCGCCGAGGTCAGCCGAGGTCCCGGGTGCGACGGTGACGCTCGCGCTGCCGCTGCCGGAGAACTCCAGGGTGGCGTTGGTGTTGTTGATCACCGTGTCGACCGCCGATACCTGGACACCGGTGTCGAGGGTGGTGCCGACGGAGAGTTGGGTGCCCGGGATGGTGACAGAGCCGCCGATGGACAGACGGATGGTCACCGAACCGGCCACTGCCGCGGTGGACTGCGTGCTGACGCTCGTCGCGGCGTGGGGCGTGGCGTGGGTCGGGGCTGCCGTGGCGCCCGGTTGGAGGGCGATCAGACTGCCCGCGGCCACGAGGGCGACCGCGGCGATCCTGGCTGTGAGGCGACGGGGTGGACGCATGGAAACCTCCATGACGAAACCTCCATGACGGAAGAGACATCTGCTCCCAGACCGCGGCCGCGCCTGGCTGATCCCTCTTTACGTAACCCGATGCGGCGTTGCAGGTGCAATGCGACTAATCACCCTCCAGGGGGTGGGTACGGGGAGCATCGGGTGCTCGCAGGCTCACCCCGCCGGCTACCCCTGCGCCCCGTTCTCCTTCCGCCCCACCAGCAGCAGCACCGCTCCGCCGATCACCACCAGCCCGATCGCCGTCCCCGCGATGAGCGGGGTCGCGTCGGAGCCGCCCGTCGTGGCGAGGTTCGTGCCCGTGACGGACGTGCCGCCCACCGTGGCCGGGCTGGGTTCGGCGAGGGTCTGGGTGGTCAGGGCGCTGCCGTCGCCCTGGGTGCGGCAGTCGAGGACGCCGGTGAAACGGGTTCCGGTGCCCTGCGGGCCGTCGATGGTGAAGTCGTAGGCCTGGTCCTCCTGGAGGGGGATCGTCACCGTGCGGGACGTGCCGGCCGGGATGCTGTGCCGGATGCCCATCAGGCCGAAGGTGAAGGCCTCGTCGCCCTGGTTGACCGCGGTGATGTCCACGCCGCTCCTGGCGCAGTTCTTCGTCGCGGACAGGGCCGGCACGGCGCCCTTCGCCGCCCAGGTCGCGGTGGCCGTCGCGGACACGGTGGACTCGCTGGAGCCGGCCAGGATCTGCGTCTGGCTGCGGCTCTCGGAGGTGAAGGCGCGGCCGACGGGGACGGTGGTCGAGGCCTGGACGGTCAGCTCGGCCGAGCCGGCCGCGGCGTCGGCGGGCACGTCGAAGAACAACTGGCTGCCGTCCGTTGCGGACGTGACGTCCTTACCGTCCTTGCCGACGATCCGCACCCGGCTGATGGCGGCGTCCAGCGGCGGCGCGACCGAGACCGCGGTCGCGTCGGTGCGTACCGTCACCGGGCCGAGCAGTTCGCCGGGGCGGCCGGAGACCGCCGCCCCTTCGAGGGTGAGCGACGCCCTGGGCTCGGTCAGGTCGCGCGCGGACTTCTGGAGGTAGTCCGCGAGCCGCTCGGCCTGCGGGTCGACGGCGTCGACGTCCGCGCCGTCGGAGTAGCGCCAGATGGCCACCTGGGTGCCGGCCGCCGCGTCCTGCTCGGTGAGGCCGCCGGCGATGCCGGCCTTCTTCGCCAGCGTGGCGAGGTCGTTGACCTGCGGGTAGGAGTGCTGCAGGATCCAACGGATCCGCCCGGCGTCCTTGTTGACGCCCAGTGAGGTGCCGCTCCACGGCGTCTCGTGGTACTTGGCGTCCTTCTGCGTGGGGGTGTGCAGGTCGACGCAGTAGGTCTGCAGGGTGCCGCCGCCTTCGACGGACATCTCGAACAGGCCCGCCGAGACCGTCCGGTCCCCGCTGTCGTCGTGGATCACGGCGGCGCCGTACGTCTTGAGGCCGCCTATGGTCGCCGTTGCTCCGCCCTGGCTCTGTGTGGTCCCGTCGGCGACGGCCGTGCCCGCGGTGGAGACGACAGCGGCGGCGACGACGAGTCCGGACACCAGCGTTCCGGCGGCGAGGCGGACTGCCCCTCGCCCGCGCGTGAACGGCGCGGAGAACGAAGAAATCACGCAATTCCCCTTCGAGCAGGACCGGTTGACGTGGGGGATGCGGTCCCACCAGCAGAATCAGAAGCCCCGAGAGCCACGTCGGCATCCTAGAGACGCGGGCGCACCATGCTTCCCGGTCAGGTCATCCGATGGACGATCCGACTCGGAATCGTTATCCCCAAGATCGATTACGGGCCGGGCTTATCGACAAATCCACCGGGGCGCCCGGAGTGGACACCGGGGTGCTCGGGGCGGATCCGCCGATAAGCCGTGCTTCGGTCAGACGTCGGCACCTCCTGACATCACGTCACGCCCGCCGGCTCGCGCCGCTGTGCGGTGTCCGGCTCCGCGGAATCCACGGCCGGCGTCTCCCAGTCGGGTTCGGGCTGCGGCGGCGCGCCGGCCGCCGCCGGCTCGGAGCGGCCCGTGCGGCGGAAGGCGGACGTGCCCCGTGCGAGGTCGTGACCGATCGACACGGCGTCGATGTCCGCCGACGTCCAGCTCTGCTGCCCCTCACGCACTTCCGTGCGCACCTTCAGCCTGCCCTGCACGATCACGGGGTCCCCGACGTTCAGCGAGGCCCCCGCGTTGGTGGCCAGCTGCCGGTTGGCCCACACCGTGAAGAAGTTGGTGTGCCCGTCGGTCCAGGTGTTCTTCCCGCGGTCCCAGTAACGCGAGGTCACCGCCAGCCGGAACCTCACCGACGCGCCTGCCGACAGCTCCCGGAACACCGGCTGCGTCGCCACGTTCCCCACCGCGCACACCATCGTCTCGTTCATCGTGAACCCCTCCCTCGCCCGGACCTTCACGCCGGGCGGATACGCGTACGGGCCCGTCCCGTACGGCTGCGTCCGACACGGTGACCGCGTCCGCCGCGATCGCCGTGAAACCAGACTGCCTCCGTCGGAACGAGCCCGCAGAGCGCTGTGGATCGCCCCCGACCTGTGGAGAACTCCCTCACCCGGACGAGGGACCCGCGCCACACCGGCCCCTGATCACCTACCTCGCCGCGGTCTCCATCCCCATCACCCGCCCGTACTGCTCCCGGACCTCCCGGTACCGCAGCAGTTCCGCGGCCACGGGATCCAGGACCTTCGCCCGGCCGCAGCCGGCGGCCGCCTCCCGCAGGCGTCGTTCCGCCTCCTCGCCGTACCGTCGCGCCGGGCCACGGGCCGCCATCCGGCAGCTCCACTCCACGAGCGGGCCGCCGATGATGCCGGCCACCATCAGCAGCACCGGCACGCCCAGATTCGGTGACATGACCCCCACGATCTGACCCACCAGCCAGAGCCCCCCGACCACCTGAAGGATCGTCATCATCGCCTGCGCCAGTACGGCCGCCGGCCACCAGCCCGGCCGGGGCGGCCGCCCCGGCGGCAACCCGGCCCGCACGGCCAGCTCGTCCAGCGCCTCCGGCAACCCCTGCGCCCCCCGTACGGCCGCCTCGCGCACCGCCTGCGCCCACGGCGCCGGCAGCCCCGCCGAGGCTCGTTCGGACACCGTCCGCACCGCCTGTTCGACACGCTGGCGTGCCGTGACCTCCTCGTCGGCCTGCGCGCGGATGAGGCTCCGGGCGGTGAGCGGGCCGCTCCGGCCCTGGAACCACCGCCACAGCCGCAGCCACGGCGTCCCGCACGCGCGGTTGGCGTTGCGCAGCCAGGCGCGTTCGGCGGCCTCACCCGCGGCGGTGGCGCCGACCGCGTCCGCGAGCCGGTCGGCGAACTCGTCCCGCGCCTCCTCGCTGAGGCCCGTGCGCCGGCCCGTGGCGTAGACGGACCGCAACCGCCACCCGGCGGCGTCCACGTCGGCTGAGATCCGCCGTGCCGCGGCGCCGCGTTCCGTGACGAACTGTGCGAGCAGCTCCCGCAGTTCACCGACGCCGTCGCCGGTGAGCGCGGACAGCGCGAGGACGGTCGCGCCGGGTTCGCCGTACTCGCCGAGGGCGATGCCGTCCTCGTCGAGCAGCCGCCGCAGGTCGTCGAGGACCATCTCGGCCGCCTCGCCGGGCAGCCGGTCGATCTGGTTGAGGACGACGAACATGACCTCCGCGTGGCCGGCCATGGGGCGCAGATAGCGTTCGTGGAGGACGGCGTCGGCGTACTTCTCGGGGTCGACGACCCAGATGACGGCGTCGACGAGCGCCAGGACGCGGTCGACCTGCTCGCGGTGCTGTACGGCCGCCGAGTCGTGGTCGGGCAGGTCGATCAGGATGAGCCCGCCCAGCTTGGCCTCCGCCTCCGCACTCTGCACGGGGCGCCGGCGCAGCCGGCCGGGGATGCCGAGCCGGTCGATGAGGCTGGACGCGCCGTCGCTCCAACTGCACGCGATGGGCGCGGCGGTCGTCGGCCGTCGTACGCCCGTCTCCGAGATGGCCACGCCGGCGAGCGCGTTGAACAGCTGGGACTTGCCGCTGCCGGTGGCGCCGGCGATGGCGACGACGGTGTGCTGCCCGGAGAGCCGGCGCCGTGCCGCGGCCTCGTCCAGGACACGGCCGGCCTCGGCGAGCGTCTTGCTGTCGAGCCGGGTGCGGGAGAGCCCCACGAGTTCGCGCAGCGCGTCGAGCCGGGAGCGCAGGGAGTCGTCGTAGGTGAGCGGCGTCGCGGGCTGCGGGCTGCTGGTCCGGATCTCCACGGCGGCGGCATGCTCGGCGGCGGAGGTCTCGTGCACGCGGCGCGCGATGAGGCCGTCGTCCCAGGTCTCCTCGGCCTCCGGGGTCGCTGCGGGGGCGTGACCGCCGTCGTCCCGCCCGCCGGGACGACGCTCCTCACGCACGCCCGCGTGCCCGTCGTCCGCACCTCCCCGCGCATGACGCTCTCCCTCCCGCCCGCGCGCGGCACGACCGCTCCCCCGCCCCCCAGGGCGGTCATCACCCTTCCGCACACGCGCGTGGTCGTCGTTCTTCTGCACGCCCGCGTACGCGCCGCCCTGCGCCACGCGCGCGTGGTCGTCGCCCTTCAGCAGGCGCACATGACCGTCGCCTTCCCCTCCGCGCGCTTGGTCGCCGCCTTCCGCCACACGCGCGTGAGTGCCCTCGTCGGCCCGGGCCTCCGCCCGACCGCCGCCCTCCCGAGCACTGGTACGACCGCCGCCTCCCCCCACGCGCGGGTGCCCGCTGTCCCCCTGACCCTCGCTGCCCCCACCGCCCCCGGAATGCTCCCCCGGCCCGGAAACCCCGTGGTCCTCTCCGCTCCCGGCGGCTCTCCGCGCTCCCTCCGCGCTCACTACGCCCTCCTGCCCCGGTCCTTCGTCATCCGCCCCCGCCATCCCCGAAGGGCGCCCCTCGGAAGCCGCCTGCGCGGGGGCGCCGTTCCCTTCCTCGCCCGCCGTGGGCCCGGCCTGCGCGGTGGCCGGCTGGTCCGTGTGATCGCTGTGTCCGGTGTGGTCCTGGTTCTTGACGGCGGTCACCGGTCACCTCTCCTTCTGCAGTACCGACAGGGCGGCGATGAGTTCGGCCTGGGGTTCGGCATGGACGTCGAGTCCGTCGAGCGGGGCGAGGCGACGCTCGCGTTCGGTGTGCATCACGCGGTCCACATGCTCGGCGAGCAGCCGTACGCCCCGGTCGCGCAGCCGGAGCGCGCCGTGGGCGCCGAGCCGTTCGGCGAGCCCCTCGCCCGCCGAGCGGGCCCGGCGGCCACCCAGCAGGACGGTGGCGACGAGGGCGGCGACCGCCTCGGGGTCGGGCGCGGCCCCGCGATCCAGCTCGCGCACCTCCTCCTCGGCGTACTCCTCCAGCTCGCGCCGCCAGCGTCGTACGGCCAGGCCGATGCGGTGGTCGGCGGTCTCCACGGACGGGTCGTGGCCCAGGAGGGACGGCGTGGCGGCGCCCGGCTCACGGCGCCAGGCCTCGTCGACGCGCTCGTCGGCCGCGGTGACCGCGCACAGCAGGAGCGCGGCCAGGCTCTCGGTGAGGGCGTCGAGGAGTTCGCTCGCGGTGCAGTCCAGCGGGAAGGCCCGCCAGCGCTTCAGGGCGTCCCCGGCGAGCACGGCCCCGCTCTGCACCTGCTTGCGCACGCGCGTGTGCTCGCTGTCGTACGCCCCGTCGACGGCCGAGGTGAGCCGCAGGGCGGCCGCGTACTGGGCGGCGGCGGCGCCCGCCAGCTCGGGCATGCGGGACTTGAGGGAGTCGAGGACGCCGTGGGCCGTGCGGGCCATCGCGTGCTGGCGGGCGCCGGGGTCCTGGGCGTGGTGGACGAGCCAGGTCCGCAGCGGCGCCACGGCGGTGGCCGGCAGCAGCCCGCCGCCCCAGGCGGACTCGGGCAGCTCGGGCACGGTGAAGCGCGGCAGGTCGCCCAGTCCGGCCTTGGTGAGCAGCGCGCCGTACTGCCGGGACACCTCGCCGACCACCTGGTGGGGCACACGGTCGAGGACGGTCACGACTGTCGCCCGGTACTCCTTGGCGGTACGCAGGAGGTGCCAGGGGACGGCGTCGGCGTACCGCGCGGCCGTGGTGACCATCACCCAGATGTCGGCGGCGCAGATCAGTTCGGCGGCGAGGACACGGTTCTCGGCGACGAGGGAGTCGACGTCGGGCGCGTCCAGGAGGGCGAGGCCGGGCGGGAGGGTTTCGGCGGTCTCGATCCGCAGCACGCGTCTGCCGTCCTCGCCGGGCAGCAGAAGGTCGTCTCCCGGGCCCTTCCCGGGCACCCACACGCGCGTGAGGTCGGGCAGCACCCGCATGCCGCTGAACCAGTGATGGTCCTCCGGATGGCACACCAGCACCGGGGTCCGTGTCGTCGGCCGCAGCACGCCCGCCTCGCTGACGCGCCGCCCCACGAGGGAATTGACGAGCGTCGACTTGCCGGCGCCCGTGGAACCGCCCACGACGGCCAGCAAGGGCGCTTCGGGCTGCCGCAGCCGGGGCACCAAGTAGTCGTCGAGCTGGGCGAGCAGTTCGTCGCGGTTGGCACGCGCGCGTGGAGCCCCCGCCAGGGGCAGCGGGAAGCGTGCGGCGGCGACACGGTCGCGCAGGGCGGAAAGTGCGTCGAGCAGCTGAGGCCGTACGTCCAAGGTCACCACATGCGAAGAATGCCCAATTTTAGGGGATTTATGAAGCATATAGGCATGCCTGCGCGCCGACGAGACAGAAGGGACGGAAGGTGCGACCGGGACAAGGGCACAGCCCAGGCATAACGAGTGCACAACACCCGGGGCTCGAGGCGCCAAAAGCGATGCACGATTCGTACCTGCCTGCGATTATCAGGACCGCTTCACTGAACCTCCACATTGAGCCACGGAGGAGAAGCACTCAGGACAAGGAACCGGGAGCCCTATCCTTGTCCCCGGCAACGTCACGGATCAGCCCACACCCGGGCACCAGGTACGCGGCCACCACACCCGGCCCCCGTAGCTCAGTGGATAGAGCAGGCGCCTTCTAAGCGCTTGGCCGCAGGTTCGAGTCCTGCCGGGGGCGCAAACAACCTCTGACCAGCGAAAACAGGTCGGGGGCTTTTTCATGTCCAATAGCGCAGCGCTGATCGGCCAAGCGCTTCCCCATCCTGCAAGGCTTGTCGTAACGTGCTCTTGTCCGCGTCCGCAAACACGAACAGGAGGCGTCGTGCCCGACGACAAGCCCCCGTACGACATCAGCCAGTTGGCCGGGTCGTGGCTCCGCTCACTGCGCGCCCGGGACCTGAGCGAGAACACCCAACGGATCTACGGCACGGCCGTCCGAGGCCTGCGCGACTTCCTGCTGGAGTACAGCCCGCCAGACGAGGACGCTCGGCCGGCGGCGACCGAGCTGGAGGGCGAGCACGGCATCCACCGCGAGCACATCGAGGCGTACGTCCTGGCCGTGCGCAAGCGGACCAGCCCGGGCAACGCGCACCAGCACTACCGATCGCTGCGGACGTTCTTCAACTGGTGCGTCGACGAGGAGGAGATGGACCGCTCCCCCATGCGCACCATGAAGCCCCTCGAGGTGCCCGAGGCCGAGGTGCCCGTCATCCCGGAAGACTCGCTCAAGAAGCTGCTCAAGGTGTGCTCCGGCAAGGACTACAAGGCCCGCAGGGACACGGCCATCATCATGCTCTTCCTCGACTCCGGCCCCCGGCTGTCGGAGCTGACGGAACGTACGGTCGGCGACCTCGACCTGGACCAGATGGTGTTGCGCGTCCTCGGCAAAGGCCGGCGCCATCGGTCGGTGCCGTTCGGCCGGAAGACGACACAGGCCCTCGACCGCTACCTACGGGCGTACGCGAAGCACCGCGGCCGCGCCTTGGAGCCCGATGACGCCCTCTGGTGGAGCGTCAAGCGCGGTTCTCGGCTGACGGTCTGGGGCGTCGGGACGATGATCGAGAACCGGTGTAAAGAGGCCGAGATCCCGCACATCCACCCGCACCAGTTCCGGCACACGTTCGCGCACCAGTGGCTGCTCGAGGACGGTGGAGAGACGGACCTGATGCGCATCACAGGGTGGAAGTCCCGCGACATGGTGAGCCGTTACGGCGCATCCGCGGCCGCCGACCGGGCGCGTGCCGCTCACCGGCGGATGAGCCCTGGCGACCGCCTGCTCGACTAGGCCCCGCGGGGCCGCCTCCGGATCACGGCGCGGCCCCAGGGCTGAACGTCACGACTCGGCGCGGTGATGGACCACCTTCATCGCGCCGATGAGCCTCGGCAGATACCGGCAGAGGAGATCCAGGGCCGACGAGATGGCGATACGAGCGGGATCGAACAGCATCCGCACCCGGTGCCCGAAGTCCCGGAACACCATGACAACGCCGTCGTCGAGTTCGCCCTGTTCGACGAGTACCTCCGTCACACAGCCCCCTGTCCCGCGCAGGCGTCCGGACATGCCGAATTCGCACACGCGTTCGATCTCTGCGAGGTGACGTCACTCTACGCCTGCATGCAGGCATCACATAGTGATTGAGGACGATGTGACCTGGACGAGAGCGCTTGCACGTCTACTCGACTGCCCGCAAACCGGAAGGGTTGCACCCGCCTTTGTGAAGATCAGGCTTCCTCTTGGTCCCAGCGGTCGAGGACGGCCTGGGCCTTGTCCCCCGGCTCGGCGCCGGCCTCATGCACGATGGTGCCCTTGCCCGTATCGGTGGCGACGTAGCCCGCATATTGGTAGGCCGCAGCACGCTGAGCGCGCTCCGGTGGGATACCGAGGCCCTCGGCGACGGCGCGGACCAGTTCCGGGCTCAGCTTGACGGGCTGCCCCTGACCGATCTTCCACAGCGTGGCGCGGGATGGCTTGTAGCCGCCCTTGGGATCGACGGCCACGGCCTCGAACGAGCGCCATGTCATCGCGCGCCCTTCACCCACGCGCTCGTTGACGAGCATGGTGAGGGTCTCGATCGCCTCAGAAGTCATCCGCTGGGGCTCCATGTCCGCGCCGAGGGGTCCGGACGTGTCGGCTGCGTCCGGAAGTTAGCCCACCCTTCGCGCCTGTCATTGTCCACGAACACGAACGCACACCACCACACGGCCTGCGTAAAGAGGCTGAAAACCTCCCGGAGCGCGGACAGCTCACACGCGCTCCGTCGCACCACTGGACGCGCCGCTAGCGCTGCGCTACGTTGTTCGTGTTCGCGAACGCGGACAGACCAACGGAGGTTCAGCGCGTGCCCGACACCCGCTACCGCCTGACGGACGGACCGCTGCTCAGTCGGCTGATGCGGTGCCCGGACGTCGGCGGCACTCGCCACACCGTACGCAGCCTGGCCACCGTCTCCGGGGTCGGGAAGAGCAAGCTCAGCTGCATGCTCCGCGACCGCCAGACGAAGGTGACCGGCGACCAGGCCGACGCCATCGCGGAGGCCGTCGGTGTGCGCCGGACAGCAATTTTCACGCCCATCGTGTCTGCGTTCGCAGACACAGACAAGACGGGAGATCACGAATGAACGCCGAAGAGCGGACGCTGCGGGCCCGGCTCGCCGCCCACACCCAGTGGGCCAAGGAGCCGGATCCCACCAGCCGGACCGCCAAGGCCCGCAAGGCCGCCGACGAGCGGTTCCTGGCCGAGGCCCGCCGGCTTCACCCGAACGCCAGCGACGAGGTCGTGGCCCGGGCGGCCGCCCAGCTGCGCCGCGCCCACTTCTCGCGCATGGCGCTCGCCTCGGCCAAGGCCAAGCGGGCCAAGGCCGCGGCCACCAAGGTCCCGGCGGCCTGAACAACCGACGGGGCCGCCCCGGATGCCCCCGGACCGACCCCGCCAACAGCTCACCTCACCACACGAACGAGGCTCACATGCAGCAGATTACCGACACCGTCGACCTCCAGGCCGTCGTCGTAGCCGAGGACCAGACGCCCAGGCGCAACGCGCTCATGCACGCTTTCTCGAGCGCCGAGCAGGTCGTCAGCCAGCTGCGCACCATCCCGACGGACGTCGACGTGCGCGGCGCCGAACGCGGCGTCTACGGCATCCACCTGTTCTTCAGCCGCAACCACCTCGGGGTGATGGAGGTCGCACGGACCTTCGACGCCGAGGTGAGCAGCTCCCCCAGCACGCACATGGCCGGGGTGTTCCTCGAGGCCCGTGCCCGCTTCCAGGGCGTGGAACTTCACGCCTGGACGATCGTCGACGAGGCCCCTGACCCCGACGATCACCCCGCATCCCGCCCCGCCGAGGAGCCGGACGAGGAGCCCTCCGCCCGGTCCGTCGACGAGGACCCCATCGCCTACTCGCTCACCGAGGCCGCCGAGACGCAGTTGGGCGCGGAGGCATGAGCGCCGACCTCGGCCGCCTCGAGCGGGCCCTGCTGACGGCCGTCGACCAACTCGACCTGCCACTGTCCGTACAGGCCGTACGCCGCCTGGCCGCCAGGACGGCCGCGCTGTACGACCCGCCGCCCAACCTGCCCAAGGTCACCGTCCAGGACCTGACCGGCCAGCAGCTCGGCGTGCTGCTCGCCATCGCGGCCGGCGAGCAGATCAGCGACACGGCCGCCCGGATGTGGGTCACCGAGCGCACGGTGCGCGAGCACCGCCACAAGCTGTTCGCGAAGTTGGGCGTCGAGACGCCCGGCGAGGCGCTGAAGCGCGCCGAACAGCTCGGCCTCGTCCGCCCGCCCAACGCGCTTGCGCTGCCCGGGCAGCGCACGGTCGGAGCACACCGGTGAGCCCGGCCGCCGAGGTGGTTACGGCCGCCCTCGCCTCGACAGCCCTCTTCTTCCTGTGCGCCCTCGTCATGAAGTGGTGCCTCGACCACGACGTCCCGCGCAAGCGTCGCCCCTGATCGACCGGGCGGGCCGTCGACGAACGTCCGGCCCGCCCGGCGCCCCAACCTCACGCGAAACGGAACAGATATGAAGATCGCCCGTCCCTGGTTCGAGGACCTCGAGGACAGCGTGCGCGCCCTCGGCGAGGCCGCCCGCGAGTACCAGCTGGCATACGCCGCCGCCCGCACCCTCAGCGCCAGCGTTGAGTACGAGCGCCGCCGCCTGGACCACGGCAAGGCCGCTGGCGCCCGGCCTAACGCGGTGCCCGCCGCCTGCGAGCCGCACGCCGACGCCGTGTTCGACCTCGTCAACGTCTACCGCGACCACGAGTTCAAGGTGCACGCCCTGTACGAGCGGGCCGCGCTGGTGTTCGCGTCCGGCTGCGCCTGGGCCGTCAAGACCGTTCGGGAGGGCGGCAACCCCAATGGTGTGCTGCTCCCGCTCGGCGACGACCACCGCCTGATGCCCGGGCTGTTCGAGATCCGAGGTCTTGAGCGGTACGCCCGCGGCAAGCAGGTCGCCGGAGCGTACGAGCGGCTCATGACGTGCCTCGATGCTGGCGCCGTCGCCGAGGACCTCGACGCCCAGGAGTACCTCGCCGACCACGAGGCCGGCCAGCTGCACGAGGCCCTCGACGTCGCGATGAGCACCGCGGACGCCGCGTACGCGTACGGCCTGCTCGCCGAGGGCGCCGTGCGGTTCTCCTTGCTCGAGCCGCGCCGACAGTACGCCCGCCGCCAGGTCGAAGAGGCCACACAGGCGTGAGCAGCGCCAGGCACCTGTGCGAGTCGCTGACGCTTCCGCACGCACTCCCGGACGCGGCCCCGTTCACGCGCCTGTACGTCAACGGCTGGCGCTGCGCCCGCCACACGCCCAACGCGGAGAAGGGCCAGCCCGAAGTGCCTCCGGGCCCGGGCTGGCCCATCCACCGGGCGCCCCGGCCCGACGAGGTCGAGCCGACCACCGAGCACCAGGAGCAGTCTCGTGACCACTGACACCGTCCACCGCCCCACCCCGACCCCGCGCGACATCGCTGCCCGGGACGAGGCCCGCCGAGCCGTCGAGATGCTCGCCCCGGGCACGCTCGTTCGGGGCGAGCGGTTCCGTCCGCTGTACGAGCGCGGCATCCGCACCAGCAGGATGACGCCGCACTCCCGACTGGTGGCCTTCACTCTGCTGTCGTTCGCCAGCGCGAGCACCGGCGAACTGCCCATCGAGCGCCAGCCGTACCTCGACGGCCTGGTCGACGCCACCGGCCTCAACCGCGGCCAGGTCGCCGTGCAGCTGCGCGTGCTGGAATCCCGCGGCTGGGTGCGCCGCCACCCCGCCAGTCCGTCGGCGTACGAGCACGCCGTCCTGCGCCCCGTCATCCCTCGCCATGCCCTCGAGCAGCTGCGCGCCAGCTGACGCGGCCGCGTCCCACAGTCCCACCCCACGAGCGAGAGGCCATCGTGCACGACGACGAGCAGGAGACCCGCGCACCGGGCAGCGTGCCGAACGCCTTCGGCAACGCCCTCGCCTGGCGCTGGTCCCGCGACATGCCGGCCGAACTCCGGCGCCGTCGCGGGTACATCACCCTGCTCTACACCCTGCGCGCCATGGCCAACGCCAGCGGGGAACTGCGGTTCCAGGGCGGCCGCGCGTTCCGTATCCAGGACATCGCGGCGGCCGCCACGGTCCGGGAGAAGGACGCCCGGCGCTTCCTCGAGGCCAGCGTCCGGGCCGGTGTCGTCGCGGTCATCGGCCAGCGCCGCCGTGGCACGCCCACCCTGTACGCGCTGCTGGTCAACCCGTACCCGGACTGGGCCGCCGCCGAGGCGCATTTGAAGGCCACCGACCGGCCCTCCGGCAAGGACACCGCCCCGTGGCGGGACGGGGAGAGTTCGGGCCACCGCGGCCCGAACGAGAACGGGCCACCGCGGCCCCAACTCGACAACGAGGACGCCGAAGAGGTTCGGGCCACCGCGGCCCCACCGAGTTCGGGCCGCGGTGGCCCGACCGGTTCGGGCACCCGCGGCCCGAACACTCCCGGGGTTTTCCCTGGGGGTTCCCAAGAG